>CACXCC010000101.1 GCA_902766015.1 uncultured Veillonellaceae bacterium | reverse complement strand
GATGTTGTTAGCTTACGCTAATTTCATCTGGCTTAATCATGTGATTGCATGATTTGTTTGTATTGTTTAGTTTTCAGAGAACACCTGAGGTTCTTTCGAACCCGCCGCTTTCGTCAAGCGACTTTTATATGATATCGCGTTCCGTGCAGTTTGTCAAGAACTTTTTTATTTTCTTGATTGGCTGTTGCAGCATTGCAATGACCTGTCAGGGTTTGCGCGTGCTGTTCATCAGCGACGGCTATTATAATACAGTATACACGAATGAATGTCAAGTCAATTTTTAAACTTTTTCAGGAAACCGGATAAACTGCTTTTGACGGTTATGAGGTATCCGATTGACCGGTTTCGGCGTCAACCGGAGCACAAAAAAAGCACCGCTTTTGCGGTGCTGCTGTGTTCAAATGGCAGGGGCAGCAGGACTCGAACCTACGCATGCGGGATTCAGAATCCCGTGCCTTACCAACTTGGCGATGCCCCTGTGTTTCGGCCTTATCGGCTGTCAACATAGAGTATTATAGGGGATTCGTGCGCGAATGTCAACTGTTTTTTTCATTTTCCCGGAAAATGTTTCCTAAGTTGTGTTTTTCCGCGTCCCGCTGACGTCAACGGCTCGGCGTATCTGTCTGTTCCGGCTTGAAATATGCTATAATGAAGCAAGGAAGGAATGTTTCTTGCTTGGGGAGGGCTTTTTATGGAGTTGAAATACGACATCGTCATCACGGGGATCGGGAATCTCGCGAAGGCATTTTTAGCGGGGAGTCACAGTGTCATCCTGATAGATGAAGGTGTTCGCCCGAATCTGGCGGAGATGGTCGTCGAGCATACGCCGGGAGAGTTGACCGAGGATATCCAGGTCGGCGACAAACTGCTCATCGGCGGCGGAAAGTTTTCGATCATCAAGGTCGGCGATCAGGTTAATGCGAACCTGCGCCAGGAAGGACACTGCACGATCATCTTTAATGCCGAAGGCACGCTGCCGGGTCAGATGATCGTCAAAGGCACGACGAAGCCGGTGCTTTCGGAAGGCGCACATATTTCGATCGAAAAAAAAGCCTCCCGTCGTACGACGAAGAAGGCAAAAACGGAATAACATCCGATATATGTTCAGCCATCGTATGCGGTGGCTGATTTTTTGTGAAAGAAACACGGTTTCGTGAGTCGATCCGGGCTGACGATGGGATCCATGTTTCGTTAAATGTCGGGGATCTGCCAATCGATCGGCTTTTGACCTACGCTTTCGAGGAACTGATTGACACGGGAGAACGGGTGACTGCCGAAGAAGCCGCGGCTTGCGGAGAGCGGACTCGGATGCGGAGATTCGACGATGAAGTGACGCGGGTTTGTGATCATGGACCGCTTGCGGCGTGCCGGTGTGCCCCAAAGGATAAACGCCATCGGCGTTTCGCGCTCGTTGAGAAGGGCAATGATGTGATCGGTAAACTGTTCCCAGCCTTGACCGTGATGCGAGTTCGCCTGATGTTCGCGGACGGTAAGGACGGTGTTTAACAGCAGGACGCCCTGATCGGCCCACGGTTTGAGGCAGCCGTTGTTCGGGATTTTGCAGCCGAGATCGTCGTGCAGTTCCTTAAAAATGTTCTGAAGCGACGGCGGCGCGGGTACGCCGGGCAGGACGGAAAACGACAGTCCGTGCGCCTGTCCGGGGCCGTGGTACGGATCCTGGCCGAGGATGACGACTTTCGTATCCGCATAGCTCGTGTAGTGCAGCGCGTTGAAGATCGAATACATATCGGGATAAATGCGGCGCGTGCGGTATTCGCCGATGAGGAATTGACGCAAATGACGATAGTACGGCTTTTGGATTTCGTCGTTGAGGTAATCGGCCCAGTCATTATGAAAGATTTCCATAGATAAGGATGCCTTCTTTCTCTTCCAATCCTAGTAACGTGTTAAGTCTTGCCGTTCCCGGCTCCGAAAACGACATAACTTGACGCTCTTCTCTGCCCTTTCCGCTGCCGGATCAGTGCTGTGGCGGTCAAAGCCGGCGCTCCCAGTGTTCAAAGCGGCAAGTCAGAGTATCTTGCAAAGATTCCGGTGCCGTTGGGACGCTGACCGGTAACGATGCCGAAAACGACTCCGAGGAAATGCAGTCGAACCCGTCAAGCGGCGGCAAAAATGCATCCGCTTCGTGCGTACCGGGAATGACCGTCAACTCGCAGAACCTCACATACGGGAGCAGCAGACGGTAAACGGATTCGCCGCCGATACACCAAAACTCCCTCTCCCCCGCGAGTTCGAGCCGCCCGAGTTCGCGCCATAAAGCGGGAAGATCCTTGACAACAATAAAACCGTTATGCTCTCCTGACGTCAATGTCCGCGAAAGGACAATGTTGCGGCGGTTGACGAGAGGCCTCTTCCCCGGCAGGGATGCCATCGTTTTGCGTCCCATGATGACGACGTGTCCTTCCGTCAAACGGCGGAACCGGTGCAGATCCTCGGGAATATAGGCAAGGAGATTTCCCCTATATCCGATACCGCGCGCCTCGTCCGTGCAGGCGATAAGTTTAAGCGGATAAGGGTCTGACACTTCCGCGGCCCGCGTAATCCCTTCTGCGCTGACGTCAGCGAGCCATTCCCGGACTTTGCGGCCGTTGACGGTCAAATCCGGCGCAATATCCGCGAGCGGCTTTAGGACAAACGCGCGCTGCGCCAAATACGGATGCGGCAGATGCAGCTCGGCCGTATCGCTCGTAAATCCGGGGATCGTGAGCAGGTCAATGTCAATCGTGCGCGCTCCCCAATGCTCGTGGCGCACGCGTCCGAGATCACGCTCAATCTGTTGACAGTCATGCAAAAATGCATAGGGATCACGATTCACGTCAACCGCGGCCGCCGTATTGAGAAACGGCGGCTGATCCGTTTTCCCCCACGGCGGCGTCTCGTAAAACGGTGCAACAGCCGTCAATTTAACGTCAGGAAGCGCGGCAATGCGGCGCAGGGCTTCGCGGAGCGTTTCGCCGCGATTGCCGAGATTCGCCCCGAGGCTCAAATAACACGTATAGGTATCGTTCATGTCAATCCCGCCACCGACTAATCGTCACGGAAACATCGCGGAACTCGCCGGGAATCGGCGCGTACGGCTTGTGGATCGTAACTTTGACGCCCGCGAGCGTGTACGTGTCAAGAAGTGACACGGCAATACGCTCGGCAACGGCTTCGATGAGATTTTTCGGCTCGCCCTCGACAATGCCTTTAATCGTCTCGTACATCGCCGCATAGTTGACGGTTTTCGTCAAGTCATCCGTCTCCCCCGCTGCCCGGAGACTCCCCGGATACGCTTTGACGTCAACGAAAAATTCCTGCCCCGCCTGACGTTCCTCGGGCAGGCAGCCGTGATAACCGAAAAATTTCATGCCCGTAAGCGTGATGACGTCCGCCGTCATTTGACGCGTCAATTCGTTCATATTGGTTGATCCTTTCGTACGTTTATACTTTATCATGTAAAATGTCAACTAACCGGACGTCAATGGACATCCGTCAACATCGATGTTTTGCGTCAAATCGCCGTGTCAATCGGCCGCAAGAACCGCATCCGTCATGCGGCACATACGCGCGATCGGTTTGACGTCATGAACGCGGACAATCGAAGCGCCCTTCATAATACCGATGACGCACGTTGCGCCCGTCGCCTCCATACGTTCGTCAACGGGAAGATCGAGTGCCGCGCCGATGAAACTTTTGCGGCTCGTGCCGAGAAGCAGCGGATATTCCGTGCCGTCAAGGGTCAAAAGTTCCTGTTGACGCCGCAGAACCGTCAGATTCCCCGCCGGTGTTTTGCCGAATCCGATGCCGGGATCGAGGATAATGTTTTCGCGTTTGACACCGGCAGCATCCGCAATCTCTACCGAACGGCGGAAAAACGCCTGCATGGACGCGATGATGTCACCGTCATACGTTTTCCCGTCCTGATTGTGCATGACAACGACAGGAATGTCAGCCTTTGACGCAACGGCAGCCATTTCGCCCGGCTCCTGTGCGTACTGCAGTCCCCAGATGTCATTGAGCATGTCACAACCCATGGAAACCGCCGCCGCGGCCGTCCCGGCTTTAAACGTGTCAACGGAAACCGGAACCGGGCATTCGCGCATCACAGCTGCCAAAAACGGCTCTAAACGCGCAATTTCTTCCTCCGCCGGCATCGTCACAAAGCCGGGTCGACTGGACTCGGCGCCGATGTCAATGATATCCGCGCCGTCTTTTACCATCTGCTCCATATGGCGGAGTGCTTTGTCCACCGAATTCCATTTGCCGCCGTCCGAAAACGAATCCGGCGTGACATTGAGGATACCCATGACGAGCGTTTTCTCTCCCAGTACGAGTTTTTTACCGTTTTCCCATGTATACGTGCGTTTTGCCGTCATACCATCACTCTTCTTCCTTCCGGTTCAATAAAAGCCAGGCCTGCTGCTTGCGTACGGGATCGCAGAGACAGCCGCGGCTTTCCGACGTGACGGTTTTGGTGCCCAACGAATGACTGTCACGCATGGTCATGCAAAGCTGCTCGGCTTCAACAACGACGAGAACCCCGTCTGACGGCAGTTCCTCATAAACGCTGTCGGCAATTTGATGTGTCAACCGTTCCTGTAGCTGCGGCCGATGTGCGAGCACCTGCACGAGTTCCGTAAATTTGCCGAATCCCGCAACGCGTCCTTCCCGCGGCTGATAAACGAGGTCAACCGTGCCGAAAAACGGCAGCAGATGATGTTCGCAGACCGAATAAAACGGCATGCGGCGTACAGCGACAAGCCCGTCCGAACCGGTCTCAAACGTCCCGCCCCAAATTGACGCCGTGTCCTGCTGCAGTCCGGAAAACAAATCCCGATAAAGTTCCGTCACCCGCTGCGGTGTCTTTTCCATGTCAAGTGCCTTCAGGTCAAGCCCGAGAGCCTCGAGAAACGCCTGCAAAGCCTGCGCCGCGCGCTTCCCGTCATATGTATTATCCATAAGCCACTTCCTCCCCGCGCAGTGCGCACCTTGTTCCTTTCCATTATATCGGCCTGAAATATAAAAAACAACCGCCGGAGCAATACCGGCGGCTGTATGCGAAAGATGTCAGCCTTATTTGACGTCAATGGCACCGACCGGGCAATCCTCGGCCGCCTGACGTGCATCGTCAACGACATCAGCTGCGAGTTCCTGCCACCCCTCGGCAAAACCGTCTTCGCCCATGCGGAACGCATCCGGACAAACGCCGACACACATACCGCAACCGACGCAAACATCCTTGTCCACGTAACCTTTCATCCTAAAACCTCCTAACATATCATACACACACGTTTATTATAACAGAAATCCGCTGCGTCTGCCGTGATTCCGTTACAAAACAGGAAAAGCCCCTGCGAGTGGAACGCAGGAGCTTTTCCGGAAGGGTAGTATATTCAGGATTCCGATTAAATCGGAAGGGGTTGCTGTAAGGGATTACTCAGCGATGCCCGGAGTCGTCATCTGTTTCGGGGAAAGGATGTGTTCCATCTTGTCCTTCGAGAGGAGTTTGTGCTCCATGACAACTTCGCGGATCGGACGGCCCGTGTCATATGCTTCTTTGGCGAGCATAGCGGAGTTTTCATAACCGATATGCGGCAGGAGAGCCGTGACAACACCGACACTGCCATCGAGCCATTTCTGGCACTGCTCTTTGTTCGGCTGGAGGTCGAGGAGCAGTTTGTCAACGAACGTGTTGACCGCATTCGTCATGATATTCATGGACGTATAGATATTGAATGCCATAACCGGCTCCATGACGTTCAGTTCGAACTGGCCGTTTTCAACTGCCATCGTAACAGCGAGGTCGTTGCCGATAACCTGATAGCAGGACTGGTCGAGAACTTCGGCGATAACCGGATTGACTTTGCCCGGCATGATGGAGGAACCCGGCTGACGACGCGGCAGTTTCAGTTCGTTCAGGCCGCAGCGCGGACCGGAAGCCATGAGACGGAAGTCGTTTGCCATTTTAATGAGGGCAAGAGCCGTAACTTTCAGGGATGCGGAAACGTCCGCGAAACCGTCCGTGCCGTTCGTTGCATCGATCATGTTGTCAGCCGTAACGTATTTTTCACCCGTTACTTCGGAAAGCGTCTTAGCAACTGTCGTGATGTATTCCGGCTGAGCATTCAGGCCCGTACCAACGGCCGTGCCGCCCATGTTGATGTAATGGATTTCTTCGATTGCATGGTTGATACGGCGGATACCGCGGCGAACTGCCGAAGCATACATGCCCATTTCCTGGCCGAGCGTGATAGGAACAGCATCCTGCAGGTGCGTACGGCCCATTTTCAGGATATCCTGATATTCGTCAGCTTTTTTATCGAGTTCCGTAGCGAGACGCTCGAGAGCAGCCGTCAGTTTTTTCGCTTTGTGGCTCATGCAGACTTTCATGCTCGTCGGGAAGGAGTCGTTCGTGGACTGAGCCATGTTTGCATGGTTGTTCGGGGAAATGATGTCATAACGGCCTCTCGGTTTGCCGGCGAGTTCGAGAGCACGGTTGCAGAGAACTTCGTTGACGTTCATGTTAATGGAAGTGCCTGCGCCGCCCTGAATCGGGTCCGTCGGGAACTGGTCGAGCATTTTGCCTTCGAGGAGTTCATCAGCAGCCTGAACGAGACGTTCGCCGATTTCTTTCGGGAGACGACCCGTGGACATGTTAGCCAGAGCAGCGGCTTTTTTAACTTTTGCGAAAGCCTGGACGAAATCCGGGTCCATCTTCTGGCCCGTGATATGGAAGTTGTCGATCGCGCGGCAAGTCTGTACACCATAGTAAACTTCATCCGGTACCTGGAATTCACCTAAGAAATCGTGTTCAGTTCTCATTTTTTCTACCCGTTCCTTTCTGATCGGCTCCCCGGCTTTCCGGGTGAACCAACAACGTGAAATACATTGACAATAACCAAAACCCTAAACTTTTCATTTATTATCTTGATGATCCTACGGATTTGGATAACTGTTTTTTATCTCTCCATAAGTCATCTTCTATGCTCTTAGGATAACACGTATTTTGTATACAGTCAAGTACATTCCAGAAATTTTTCTTCTTTTTTCGTGTATTTTTTCTGTCTACCCCACGTGATACAAGGGTTACGCATGTTTTTCAGACAATTCCCTTCTTGCATTATTTTTATAGTATTTATACATACTACGTGTTAATCACGATGCAAACAGAAGAATTTGGGTCATAATGCGAGAAAAAACCGGTGCCCGCACGGATACAGATCATCCCGTACAGGCACCAGTGATTTCATTCTATGAAATTGACATTCACTGACGCAAGTTAACGGAATCCGTCAATGAGAGGGATTAAAGCATTCCGAGAATACCCATCCACGGAAGGCCGAGGCCGAGCCATACAACGATGTGGATTGCAGTCAGAACGAAACCGATTTTCCACCATTCGCCCTGGCCCATGAAGCCGGCACCGAAGAAGATCGGCGTAACGCCGCAGCCGTAATGCGTCAGGAACGAAGCACTGTTGCAAAGTGCGCCGAACATGATGAGAACTGCGAGCGTCGGAGCGCCGGCAGCGACCATGATCGTTGCGAATGCGCCGAACATTGCCGCAATGTGAGCACTGTTGCTGGCGAGGAAGTAATGAGCGTACGTGTAAACGAGAGCGAGGATAATGAACATCATCATCCAAGACATGCCTGCGCATTTTTCAGCCATGACACCGGCAAACCAGCTCATAAGACCGTATTTCGAAAGGTAACCGGCCATGTTGACGAGGACGCCCATCCAGATCATAACGTCCCAAGCGCCTTTCTGGCCGAGAATGTCATCCCAGTCGAGGCACTTCGTGATAAGCATGGCAGCGAGGCCGAGGAGTGCGACGATTGCAGCGGCGATACCGTGCATCGAGCTCGTAGCCCAAAGAACAAGGCAGGTGAGGAATACGACAACGAGGATTTTTTCGTGGCCGGACATCGGACCCATCTCACCGAGTTTTTTCTTGGCAAGCGCCTGCGTTTCCGGCATGGCTTTGATTTCCGGGTTGATCATCTTATAGAGGAGAGCCGGCGTAATGATCGTCAGCAGAAGGCCCGGAACGATGCAGGCGAGGAACCAGGAACCCCAGCTGATCGATACACCGAACATCTGCTCAGCGAGCGTATTACAGAGAACGTTGTTCGAAGCGCCCGTCAGGAAGATACATGCGGACGTGATAACTGCCGCATAAGACGTGAACATCAGGAATGCACCGGTACGAACAAGCTTGCCGCTCTTCGGATCCGCACCGAGCGTATTACAAATCGAGTTGACAATCGGGAAAATGATGCCGCCGCCGCGAGCCGTGTTGGACGGCGTAAACGGAGCGATGACAAAGTCCGTTGCACACATGACGTAAGCAACACTCAGCGAGCTCTTGCCGAACTTCGAAAGCAGGAAATACGCGATACGCGTGCCGAGGCCGGTTTTGATGAATGCGGCTGCGAACATGAAGGCGGCAACGATGAGCCAGATCGTCGTGTTGGCGAAACCTTCGAGTGTCTGACCGGCTTTCATGATGCCGAGCGGCGGAAGAAGTGCACAGGTGATGAGTGCGATTGCACCGAGCGGCAGCGGTTTCAGAATGAAGCCGGCGATCGTTGCGACGAAGACGGCGAGTAATCTCCAGGCAATCGGTTTAACGCCTTCCGGAACCGGAATGAACCAGATAATGGCGCCGATCGCCACACAGATAATGCCGCGCATGAGCGGGCTCATACCGCCCTTTTGGGAATCTGCTGACATAATACATTAACCTCCTATTGCGGGAAAACCGCATTTCGCTTTATAATAAAAGTATAGTTGACATGCGAAACCGGATTCCCAACCATTTATAATTCGATTGACACCATTAATGTATACGACAGACTACGCGAAATAACGAAAAACTACGCTAACTTATACTAATGAAATTGTAATTTTTCTTACAGTTTTGATTTTAGACCTGCCGGTGTCAATACGAATCCGATCGGAAAGGAGGCTTCGCCGCCGTTTCGTCCGGAGACGATGACGCCGGCTTATTTATTTATGAAACCAATCAATCAGAGCAAGCTGCTCATTGTCCTGATGCTCATTATCGTTCCGCTTGCCGGAGAGCCGCAGTTTCATCCGTTCGGCGGGGAGTTTACAAACTTCCGCGTCAGCTTCGGTTCACCGGTCTTTCTGATCTTTCTTCTCCTCCTGCGTCAATATTCGCGGTTGAAGCTCGGACTTGCCGCCGGTGTTTTTGTCTGCCTGTTCCGCGCCGGGCTTGACGTCATGTCATCCGGACTGCCGTTTGACCTTGCGCTTTACAGTCATGCGCCGACGTTTTTCTACTACTTTATTTACGCTGTGTGCTTCGCACTGCCGAATCTGAAGTCAAAAGCCATTTACGAGCAGGCGATCGCGATCACATTTTGGGCAATCCTCGCCGAAATCGCCGCGAGCATCGCGGAACTTTCGGCTATGAATCTGTTGCTTTCGGATCAGATCCACCTGCTCACGCTTCCGATGCTCGGACGCATTACATTCATCGCGTTCCTGCGCTGCTTCTTCATCCTCTCGTTCTTTTTTCTGTTTCAGCTTTATACGACCGAGGCGCGCCTGCAGCGCCGGACAAAAGAAAAAGACCGGCTGACAACGCTCATTTCCGGTCTCTATGAAGAAGCATTCGAACTGCGTGCAACGCTCAAAACGGCCGAAGATGTCACGCACGACTGTTATCTCCTTTACGACGAACTGCAGCAAAGTCCCGATCCGGCGCGTCAACAGGATGCGCGTACGATCCTCATGATCGCCGGTAAGGTCCATGACCTCAAAAAAAGCCATCAACGCATTTACGCGGGACTGCAGGAACTCACCGTCAATCGTCATGTCGATGACTATCTCCCGCTTGAAAAGATCCTGCAGCTCATGATTTATGCCCAAACGAAATATGCCAAGGCTCAAAATAAGTTTATTTCCTTCAATTATACTGTCGATAAAAAACTGCCGCCGCTGCACGCGTTTACGATGCTGTCCATTTTGAACAATCTCTGCGCCAATGCGGTCGAGGCGATTACGCGTCAGGGGCGCATTGACGTCAACTGCGAGCGCACGAAGTTCAATCGGCTTCGTATCCGGTTTTATAATTCCGGCAGTGCGATCCCGAAGCGCCGCCTGCAGAATGTATTCCGCCCCGGCTATACGACGAAATTTGACAGTTCCGGCAAAGCCTCGAGCGGTGTCGGACTGACGTATGTTCAGCACCAGATCGAGTCGATGGGCGGGACGATCACCGTTGATTCCGACGGTGTCAGTTCCGTGACGTTTACGATCGAGGTGCCGGTATTCCCGATGCAGAAAGGAGTTCCCCGAGAATGATAAAATTTATGATCATTGATGATGACGAAGCGGTACGTTCGATGCTCCAGGACATCATTGAGGATTATTCCCTCGGCGAAGTCGCCGTTTCCCTGCCGTCTGCGGTTACTCTTGACAATACCCTGCTGACGATGAACGGGATCGGTGTTCTGATCATTGACATGTTGATGCCGGATATTGACGGTGTCCGTTCGGTACAAAAGATCCGTCAGAATTTCCGCGGCAAGGTCATTATGCTGTCGCAGGTTGTCAAAAAAGATCTCGTCGGCAAGGCGTATGAGCAGGGCGTTGATTTCTATATTACAAAGCCGTTGAACCGAAACGAGGTTGTCAATGTCATCCGCCGGGTCTGCGATTATCTGCGCCTCGAGTCGTTTGCGAAAAACGTCCAAAGTTCACTGACGAATGCACTGGCGCCGCAGAATCCCGCTCCGAATCACGCAGCACAAAGGCCGCTCGGCATTATGCAGAAGGGCATGACGATTCTGCGGGAGCTCGGCATTGCGAGCGGCAACGGCAGTACGGATCTGCTCGATATTCTCGAATGGATTGACAACCGGCATTTTACGGTTATACCGCCGCAAAAGGAAATTTTTCAGTCGGTCGCCGCAGAACGCGGAGCGGCGGATCCGGTCCGCGAAGGCAAGGCGATGGAGCAGCGGATCCGGCGTACCATTTTTCAGGGGACGATGAATATCGCGACGATGGGGATTGTGGATTATACGAATCCGAAATTTGAGGAGTATGCGCCGCTGTATTTTGATTATGATGAGGTTCGCCGCGTGATGAATAAGCTGGAGCATAATGATAAGCCGCGCATGTCGGATGTGCATATCAATACGAAGAAGTTTATTCATGCGCTTTACCGGACATCGAATGCAACGGAGCCGCGTCATTCATATTAAGGTAAGTTATCCACTGCTTTATCCACAAAAAGGCTCTTATCTGTGGAAAACCGTCAAATTTTGACGAGTTTATTCACAGGTAAGAGCCTTTTTACGTGTCAAATTTTAGGTTGCGGTGAAGCGGCGGGACAGCGACAGCGTTTCCCGCCTTAAGCTGCCGGCTAAACGTTACAAGTTGTTTCCCGGGAAGCGTTTCCGCAGGTATTTGCGGATGACGTGTCCGTCTTCCATTTTCATGACGCGGGCGAGGGCGTCTTTGGCGTCGTGGAGGGTGACGGAGCGGATCATTTCTTTGACGCGCGGGATCCACGGGGCGCTCATGGAGACTTCGTCGATTCCCATGGCGACGAGGAGGATGGCCGCATAGGGATCGCTGGCCATTTCACCGCACATGCCGACCCAAATGTCATTGTCACGGGCACTTTGGATCGTGTTTTTGACCAGACGCAGAACAGCCGGATGGAACGGATCATAGAGACTCGAGATGGTGGCGTTTGTCCGATCAACGGCCAATGTGTACTGGATCAGGTCGTTGGTGCCGATGCTGAAGAAGTCGGCGTATTTGGCGAGGATCGGCGACATGATGGCGGCAGCCGGTGTTTCGACCATGACGCCGATGGGAACGGTGTCATAGTATGCTTGACCTTCGTGGGCGAGTTCGACTTTGGCTTCTTCGACCATGTCACGAACCTGTTGCAGTTCTTCGACGTTAATAATCATCGGTACCATGATGGAAACGTCACCGTAAAGTCCGGCGCGCAGGATGGCTTTGAGCTGCGGCATAAAAATGTCGCGGCGCTGCAGGCTGATGCGGACGGCGCGCCAGCCGAGGAACGGATTGTTTTCGGGCGGAACGTGCAGATACGGAAGCGGTTTATCACCGCCGATATCCATCGTGCGGATGATGCAGGGACGTCCCTGACATTTTTCGACGGCACCGCGGTAGGCGCGGAACTGTTCTTCTTCGTCCGGGATGTCTTTGTGCCCCATAAAGAGGAATTCGGAGCGGAACAGGCCGACGCCTTCGGCGCCGTACGTTTTGATCGCCGTGTCAACGTCCATATGCGTGCCGATGTTGGCCATGATGTTAACGCGATGTCCGTCTTTTGTCTTGGCCGGCAGTTCGCGCAGGGCCTGATAACGCGAGGCGAGTTCGACCTGACGCCGCATTCGTGCCAGATAATCGTCAATTTCCTGCTGTGACGGACGTACGAGGATGTCGCCGCGTCCGCCGTCCATGATGACGTAATCGCCGTTGCGGATGCCGTCAATTTTGTCCCCGAGTCCCGCAATCGTCGGGATCGCGCGGGCTTTGGCAATGATGACGGCATGGCAGGTCGTGCTGCCGGAACCGAGGAGCACGCCCGCGATTTTTTCCGTCGGGATCTCCGCGATGACGGACGGCTCGACTTCCTGGCCGCAAAGGATGACTTTCCCCGAGCCGATTTCCGGCTCTTTGACGCCGAGGATGTATTTCGCGATGCGTTTGCCGACGTCACGCAGGTCCGTCGCGCGCGCCGAGAAATAGTCATCCTGCATATCTTCGAACACGCGGGCCTGACTTTCCGCCGCTTCCATGACGCCTTCCGGCGCATTACCGATTTCGGCGACCTTGCCCGCGATATTTTCGGCCATCATCGGGTCTTGAACCATAAGACGCTGCGCTTCGATGATAGCAGCCTGAGCCATCATTTTCTGCTCCTGCAGACGGACGATGCGTTCCCGCATTGCTTCCGCGACTGCAATCAGAGCGTCACTGGCCTTTTCGACTTCGACTTCGACGGCTTCCGGCTGATATTTTGCCAGATAACCGTCAATATTTTGTCCTGCCAGACGTATCCTTCCCAATGCTACGCCGGCAATGACGCCCCTTCCCCGTATCTTGTTCGCCATGATATGTCCCCCTCACTGCATCTGACGACAAAACGGCGGCTGACGTCACGGATTAACCTCACCGTATAGTCAGCCGCCTGGTTTAATCGGGCAGCTGCAGTCCTGCTCGCTTAGTTTTGTTCACCGAATTTTGACTGAAACAGATTGACCAGAGCAGCAACAGCTTCCGTTTCATCCGGGCCGTCAGCGCAGATCGTGACTTCGGTGCCTTTGTTGGCGCCGAGTCCCATCAGCATGAGAATGCTTTTAGCGTCAGCCGTTTTTGCTGCCGTCTTCAGCTGGATTTTCGACTGATATTTCGAAGCTTCTTTGACAAGCAAAGCTGCCGGACGCGCATGAATTCCCGTATTATTGATAACGGTTACCGTCTGATTTGTCATGATAAACCACCCTTCCGTCCTTGCGGACTGATTGAAAACTGTTATTCACACCACTGTGTACTTCTTATTATACTATAGAATGTCGGGAAAATCCAAAATAAACCAGAAACTTGACCGAAAATAGCCCACATAATTTGTACGATAGAAAAATAACAAGCGGGACGGGATAGGAAGAAAAACCGATTAATGATATAATGTTAACGTATGCGGCTTGTCCATGACACGTGATGATTGACAAGCCCTGCCGTCTATGGTATATTCAAAACATATAAACGTAATATGAATTGGAGGAATGGCTTCTTATGATTAAACTCAATCATATCGAGAAGACCTACGACAGCCCGTCAGGCCCCGTCAAAGCGCTGAAGGGTATTGACCTCGAGATCGGACGCGGCGAAATCTACGGGATTATCGGCCTCAGCGGCGCCGGAAAGTCCACGCTGATCCGCTGCATCAATATGCTGGAACGCCCGACGAAGGGAACGGTGATCGTTGACGGTCAGGATTTGACCGCAATGAACGAAACACAGCTCCGCAAAGCGCGCAAGAACATCGGCATGATTTTCCAGCATTTCAATCTGCTCTCATCCGCAACGGTCTATGACAACATTGCTTTCCCGCTGCGCCTCGCCGGGACGCCGAAAGACGAGATCCGCCGGAAAGTCGAGCCGCTCCTGAAGCTCGTCGGCCTCGAGTCAAAAGCCGGACAATATCCGTCCCAGCTCTCGGGCGGTCAGAAACAGCGCGTCGGTATCGCCCGTGCGCTTGCGAGCGAGCCGAAAGTCCTGCTCTGCGACGAAGCGACGAGTGCGCTCGACCCGCAGACGACGCGTTCGATCCTCGACCTCATCCGTGACATCAACAAAAAACTGCAGTTGACGGTCGTTGTTATCACGCACGAAATGCAGGTTATTAAGGAAATCTGTCACAAAGTCGCCGTCATCGACGGCGGTGTCATCGCGGAACAGGGAAGTGTCCTTGACATCTTCACGAATCCGCAGCAGCCGATTACGAAGGAATTTATCAGCGTTCTGCTGTCCAACGAACTCCCGGCGGCTTTCCGCGGCGGCCGAGTCGAAAAAACGCCGCAGCCGGGAAGTTATCTGCTCGTACGTTTGACATTTATCGGCGAGTCGGCGGACGATCCGGTCCTTGCCGGCATGATCCGCCGTTTCCCCGCCGTCGAAGTCACGATGCTCTTCGGCAATCTCGATCAGATCCAGTCGACACCGTTCGGCCGTATGATTATCGGGATGACGGGTCCGCAGGATCAGGTTGACGCTGCCCTCGCGTACCTGCGCGAACAGGATCTCAGAGAGGAGGTAATCGGTTATGTCCGCAGACATGATACAACTGCTGAGTAAGGCACTCGGTGAAACCGTCTACATGGTCGTCGTTTCCATGGCGATTGCAACGATTATCGGCGTGCCTCTCGGTGTCCTTCTCCATACAACGTCAAAGGGACAGATTCTCGAATCCCCCGCTCTCAATAAAGTGATCGGCGCCGTTGTCAACGCAATTCGTTCGATCCCGTTTATCATTTTGATGGTTGCGATTATTCCGCTGACGCGTCTCATTGTCGGCACGGCCATCGGAACGACAGCTGCGATGGTTCCTCTCGTCCTCGCCGCCATTCCGTTTATCGGCCGCCTCATTGAAACGTCACTCAAAGAAGTCCCCTACGGACTCGTCGAAGCGGCGCAGTCCATGGGCGCAACGCCGTTTCAGATCATCTGGCATGTGCTTCTCCCCGAGTCGATGCCGAGTATTGTCAGTCAGTTAACGACCGTCATCATTACACTCGTCGGCGAATCGGCCATGGCGGGCGCAATCGGCGGCGGCGGTCTCGGTGACCTGGCCATTCGTTACGGTTATCAGCGTTTCCGTCCCGATGTTATGATCGCGACGGTCATTATCCTCATCATCCTCGTCCAACTCGTCCAGTTCCTCGGCAATCGTCTTGCCAAGAGTCTGGACAAGAAATAATGATTTTATTTAAAGGAGGTTTCCCCATGAAAAAAATTATTGCCCTGATTGCCACGCTGGCAATCGCTATGCTGGCTCTGGCCGGCTGCGGCGGCTCGAGTTCGTCTTCGGGCAGCAGCGCTTCGACGTCAACGGCCGCTTCGTCCGGCTCGAAAGTCCTGAAAGTCGGTGCTACGGCTGTCCCGCATGCCGAAATTCTCGAACAGGTCAAACCGCTGCTCGCGAAGGAAGGCATTGACCTGCAGATCGTTGAGTTCAACGATTATGTTCAGCCGAACATTGCCGTCAACGACAAGGAACTTGACGCGAACTATTTCCAGCATGAACCGTATCTGAAGAACTTCATCGAAGAGCACAAAGATGTCAAACTCGTGAACGTTGCGGGCATCCACATCGAACCGATGGGTATTTATTCCCACAAGATTAAGAAGCTCGATGAGCTGAAGGACGGCGCTTCCGTCGCGATCCCGAATGACCCGACGAACGGCGGCCGTTCGCTCCTCCTCCTCCAGAAAGCCGGCCTCATTACGCTGAAGGACGGCGTCAATGAGAAAGCTACGGTCCAGGATGTTGTCGGCAATCCGAAGAACCTGAAGTTCCAGGAAGTCGAGGCGGCGCAGGTTCCGCGTACGCTCGATGACGTTGACATTGCGATTATCAATTCGAACTTTGCTATGCAGGTTCCGCTCGATCCGACGAAGGATTCGATGTTCATTGAGGACAGCACGTCTCCGTATGTCAATATTCTCGCAGTCCGCGAGGGCGACGAGAACCGTCCGGAAATTCAGGCGCTCATTAAGGCTCTGAAGTCGGACACGGTTAAGAATTTCATCAAAGAGAAGTATAAGGGCGCTGTCGTTCCGGCTTTCTGAGCCGAAGTTTGACGCGTCATGAGGAAGCCGTCAGTTTAGCTGGCGGCTTTTTTGTATGCGAAAAGGATTTTGGCGGCATTGGGACGAATATAAAGGAAAGACATTTCCAATAAGACGGGAGAGAGCGCATCGCCCTTACGTTTCTCTATGTCAGTAAACGGAAAGTCCCCTTTCCTCTTTGTATGCAACAGAAAGGATGATTTGCATGCGGTTATGGCGCGGGTTTGTTGTGGCGGGTTTGACGCTCACTCTGTTATCCGGCGGGTTGGCGTCAGTTTCGATGCCGTCTGCGGAGGCGGCGGCGGAGTTTAGCAGTCGGACGATTCCGG
>CACXCC010000100.1 GCA_902766015.1 uncultured Veillonellaceae bacterium | reverse complement strand
TTCGGGCCTGCGTGCGGTTCTTTCGCGCGGCATTATCGGCGTAGCGCCGGATGCTGACGCGAAACTGCAGTCCAATGTTGATCTCTATCACGAGTTTCACGGCGCGGCGGACGGACGCATCACGGTCATGTTCGGCCCGCATGCGCTCTATACGTGCCCGCCGGCATTCCTGAAAAAAGTCGGTGAAACGGCAGCGAAACTCGGTGCTGAGATTCACATCCATATGTCGGAAACGAAGGGTGAGGTCGAAGACTGCCTCAAACAGTACGGTAAACGCCCGTTTGCTCATGTCGAGTCAACGGGACTCTTCAAAAACGGTACACTCGCGGCGCACTGCGTCCACCTTGATGATGAAGATATTGCGATCATTAAGAAACACAATATCCGCGTTGCCCACAATCCGGGCAGCAATATGAAACTCGCGAGCGGAACGGCACCGGTGCCGCGCTTGTTGAATGAAGGCGTGACGGTCGCGCTCGGTACGGACGGCGCATCGAGTAATAACAATCTTGACATGCTCGACGAAATCCAGCTCGCGGCGCTCCTCCATAAAGTGACAACGCTTGATCCGCTTGCGGTGCCGGCATTAACTGCACTGAAAATGGGCACGGAATACGGTGCTCGCGCGATCGGCGTGAACGATACGGGAAAAATCGAAGCCGGTTATAAGGCGGATTTGACGCTGTTTTCGACGCACGGTGCGGCTTGGTGTCCGCGCAACAATCTCGTTTCGCAGCTCGTTTATGCGGCGAAGTCAAATGACGTCAAAACCGTACTCGTCGACGGCCACGTACTCATGGAAAATCATGAACTTAAAACGCTGGATGAGGAGCGCATCCTCTTTGAAGCGGAACGCTGCGCGAAACGTTTGAAGCAGTAATTCGGGATTTCGGAAGAAAAGGAAGAACTACATTGAAAAAGAAAGCTTCTGAAACGAAGACGAAACGCCGTCCTGCGTCACATCGAAAGAAGACGTCATCTTCGTCAGGACGCAAATATGAATTATGGGGACTCGTGCTCGTTGCGGTCAGTTTGATTTCGCTCTGCGGCATTTTCGGGCTGAATGTCGGCTTTGTCGGCATCTACTTTGCGCGTTTCCTGCAGTATCTTTTCGGCGTCGGCGCGGTTGTGACGGCTCTGGTCATTGCACTCGTCGGGTTTCAGTACATTGTGCATCATCAGCGGCCGGCGTTTACGCTGCGATTTTTCGGTTTGACACTGCTCTTTCTCTCGATCCTCGCGGTCTGGCATCATATGAAAGTCCCGCCGGGAAGCGAAATTCTCGCGGGAAGCCTTGTTCAGGGCGGGGGCTTTTTCGGCGGTGCTTTGCTGCTGATTTTGCGGAAATTGTTCGGTGTTGACGGCGCGATTATCCTGTTGATGATCGGTGTCGTCGGGGCGATACTCCTCTCAACGACCTGGTCGCTCGCCAACGGACTGCTGAAAACGAAACATACGGCGCAGAAAGGTGCCGATGTTGCAAACGCCGCGATTTCGGCGACGTATACGAAAGTTGCCGACGCGGGAAGCCGCCTCGAGGAACATGTCGTCGAAACCGTGCGCGAAAAACGCGAGGAACGCGAACGGCGTGCCGAGGAAGAACGGATGAAATCGTTCTATAATCAGGCGGAAGATCCGCATTTCGCAGGAGCAAAGGCAGATCAGTCTGATGCGAAAACTGACAAGAAGTCTGACGCGAAACCGGCTGATACGTCAAAACCGACGTCAACCGAATCGGAGCAGCCGCATCGCCGCTCGATCAAGGAAATTTTTGACGCGTTGACGCGCAAAAAAGCAGCGGAACGCGCTCTCGCGGCGGCTACGATCGTTCCGCACCGCGCTGACGCATCACAAAATACTTCGGTTTTGCCGGCCGTAAAAACGGCGGTCGGAACGGCCGCGGGACTTGCCGGATCTGCGGGAACGGCTCTTGCGGCTCCGGCGGGGACGGTTTTGACTTCAGCTGCGGGAACAACGGCCGTTGCGTCGGGAATTGCCGCTGCGGCTCCGATGACGGCTCAAGCCGCCGCGGTTACGGCCGGAATTGCAACGGCCGGAATTGCCGTCAAATCCGGCGCGGAAGCACTCGCGTCAACCATTGACACGCCTGCCGCAACGCCGAAACGCGGTTTTACGATCGAATACGGCAGAGCGGAGGAACCGTCTGCCGGAGGGGACGAAACGGCATCGACAATGTCCGTCGACACGCCGACAGAGAATAAACTGACGGCAAAACCATCTCCTGACGTCAATGTCAAGCCTTCTGCCGATGCGGCAAAGCCGATTGACATCACGGCCGGTGTGACAGAGGCGGATCTTGACGCATTGGACGCGGCCGCCGGGGCAAAATCCGACGTCAAAACGAAAACCGCAAAAGCGGCAGAAGCGGGGAAAGCCGCCGCAGAAGCCATGGTGGCCGAGGCGGAAGCCGAAGCCGCGGAATTGGCGGAAGCAGAAAACACTGCTCCCGCGCCGAAACCGTACGTCGTGCCGCTCGTTACGGATATCCTCGAACAGCACGTCAAAAAGCAGAACGTCGCGCTTGAGATGGAAATCGAAGAAAACGCGCATACTCTGCAGCAGACGTTGACGGATTTTCATGTCAAGGCAAAGATCATCAACGCCTGCCACGGTCCTGCCGTCACACGCTATGAACTCGAACCGGCTCCGGGCGTCAAAGTCAGCAAGATCACAAATCTCGCCGACGATATCGCGCTGAGCCTCGCGGCTGTTTCCGTCCGCATCGAGCCGATCCCCGGCAAAGCGGCAATCGGCATTGAAGTGCCGAACAAGACACTCGAAAGTGTTCATTTGCGCGAAGTCCTCGACCATAAGGAATTTTATGACGCAAAATCACGTTTGACCGTCGGTCTCGGTATTGACATCAGCGGTCATCCGATTTACGCGGACCTCGCGAAGATGCCGCATCTCCTCGTCGCCGGCGCCACCGGTTCCGGTAAATCCGTCTGCATCAATACGCTCATCACGAGCGTACTCTTTAAGGCAAAGCCGGATGAAGTCAAATTCATCCTCATCGACCCGAAAATGGTCGAACTGTCCAACTACAACGGTATCCCACACCTCATGGTGCCGGTTGTTACCGATGCAAAAAAAGCCGCGTCCGTCCTCAACTGGTCCGTGCAGGAAATGGAAAAACGTTACAAGATGTTCGCGGATCGCGGCGTGCGCAACATGGGCATGTTCAACGAAAAATTCCCGGACGAAAAAATGCCGGCTGTCGTCATCATCATCGACGAGCTCGCCGACCTCATGATGGTCGCGCCGCATGACGTCGAAGATGCGATTTGCCGTCTCGCCCAGAAAGCCCGCGCCGCGGGGATCCACATGGTTCTCGCGACCCAGCGTCCGTCGGTTGACGTCATTACGGGTATCATCAAGGCGAATATTCCGTCGCGTATTTCGTTTGCCGTTTCGTCACAGATTGACTCGCGTACGATCCTCGACCGGAGCGGTGCGGAGAAACTGCTCGGCCGCGGCGATATGCTCTTTTATCCGATCGGCGCGTCAAAACCGGTGCGCGTACAGGGCGCTTTCATCAGCGACGACGAAGTCGAGCAGCTTCTTGAATCGATCCGATCGCAGGGACAAAAAGTTGAAGCGAACGAGGAAATCATCCGCTTTACGGAAAACGCCATGAAAGAGGAAGAAGAGCCCGTTGAGGAAAAGGCAAAACCGAAGCAGGATGAGCTTTTGGCAGACGCCGTTGACTTTGTCATGACATCGGGACGCGCTTCGACGTCAAGCATCCAGGTGCGTTTCCGCATCGGTTATACACGTGCGGCGCGGCTCATTGACACGATGGAGGAACTCCATATCATCGGGCCGAGCATGGGAAGCAAGCCGCGCGAGATCCTCATGACGGCGGACGAAGCGTTTGCGGCGATCGGCTCACCGCGTGATTGACCGATTTGACGGTCATTCCCAAGAAAAACCGCTGTGAGACAAGGACAGAACCGTCATTTTGTGATATACTGATTAACTGGATAATCCGTTAAAATACCTGACTATGGGGGTAGATTTTTTTGAAGTATATGACTGGCAATGAACTGCGTGAAGCTTATCTGCAGTTCTTTTCTGAGAAAAAAGGCCATCTGCGCATGCCGAGTTTCTCCCTGATTCCGGAAGATGACCCGACACTGCTCTTAATCGGCGCCGGTATGGCTCCGCTGAAACCGTTCTTTACGGGCAAAATGAAACCGCCCCGCACGCGTGTGACGACGAGTCAGCGTTGCGTTCGTACGGGTGATATCGAAAATGTCGGCCGCACGGCGCGTCATCAGACGTATTTCGAAATGCTCGGTAACTTCTCCTTCGGCGATTATTTCAAAGGCGAAGCGATCCCGTGGGCATGGGAATTCCTGACGGAAGTCGTCGAACTGCCGAAAGACAAACTCTGGGTCACGGTTTACCCGGATGACGACGAAGCCCGCGAAATCTGGAAATCCCAGCCGGGTTTCCCGCAGGATCATATCGTTGCGCTCGATGACAACTTCTGGGAAATCGGCCCGGGACCGTGCGGTCCGGACTCTGAGATTTATATTGACCTCGGCGAAGAACGCGGTTGCGGCAAACCGACCTGCGGTGTCGGCTGCGACTGCGATCGTTATCTCGAAATCTGGAACCTCGTATTTACGCAGTTTGACCGTCAGGAAGACGGTTCCTATAAAGAACTCGCCCATAAAAACATCGATACGGGCTGCGGCCTCGAGCGTCTTGCTTCGGTCGTTCAGGGCAAGATGACGAACTTTGAGACGGATCTCCTTTATCCGATCATCGAATACGCATCGAAGGTTTCGGGTGTCAAATACGGTGAGGATGCGGAAAAAGATGTTTCGCTGAAAGTCATCGCGGACCATGCACGCTGCATGGCTATCATGATCATGGACGGTATCCTGCCGTCAAATGAAGGCCGCGGCTATGTTCTGCGCCGCATTTTGCGCCGTGCGATCCGCCACGGACGTATGCTCGGCATCACGGGTAAATTCCTCGAAGGTGCCGTTGATGCCGTTGTTGACATTTACCGCGACGCCAGCGATTTCAGCGAACTCGTCAACAAACAGGATTATATTAAGAAAGTTATCAGCATCGAGGAAGACCGCTTTGCCGCAACGCTCAATCAGGGCATGGATCTTCTTGATGACGAAATCAAAACGGTCAAAAATGACGGCAAAGATACGCTCCCGGGCGAAGTCGTTTTCCGTCTCTATGATACGTTCGGTTTCCCGTGGGAACTCACGGATGAAATTCTGCACGAAAACGGCCTGAAGCTCGATAAAGAGGGCTTTGACAAGGCTATGGACGAGCAGCGTGAACGTGCCCGCAGTGCACGTGCCGCGAACCAGCGTGTCGCTGTACCGGACCTTTCCTCGATTGACACGACGAAGCTGACGGTTGATCCGGAAGCCAAACAAGGTAAAGTCGTCGCGATCTGGAAAGACGGCAAACTCGTCGACGAACTCGATGACGGCGAAGAAGCCGGTATCATCCTTGACACGACTCCGTTCTATGCCGAAGGCGGCGGACAGGTCGGTGACGAAGGTGAACTCGAGAGTGAGTTCGGCCACATCAAAGTCACGAACGCCAAGAAACTGCCGGACGGAACGGTTTACCATATTTCCTATGTCGAAGAAGGCATGATCAAAGTCGGCGATGCTGTCGAAATTCATGTCAATCAGGGCGAAAAACTCGCTTCGGCACGCAACCATACGGCTACGCATCTTCTGCAGGCCGCACTCAAACGCGTTGTCGGCAATCAGGTCAATCAGGCCGGTTCGCTCGTTACGCCGGAACGTCTGCGTTTTGACTTCACGAACTTCGAGCCGGTTTCGCCGCAGCAGCTTGCTGACGTTGAAGAACTCGTCAACAAAGTCATCCTCAAAGGCCAGGATGTCGTCATCACGCATATGGCGCTCGACGAAGCGAAAAAAGCCGGTGCGATGGCACTCTTCAGCGAGAAATACGGTGATGTCGTCCGCGTTGTCCGTGTTCCGGGCTTCAGCATGGAGCTTTGCGGCGGTTCTCATGTCAAAAATGTCGGTCAGATCGGCATGTTCAAGATTGTCAGCGAAACGGGCGTTGCTTCCGGCGTACGCCGTATTGAGGCGTTGACGGGCGGAGCGGCTCTCGCATACGCACAGAAGAAAATGACGGAACTCGCAGAAACCGCGGCTGCAATGAAAGTCCGCGAAGACGAAGTCCCGGCTCAGGTCGAAAAACTCCTGCAGGAGAAAAAATCCATGCAGGCCGAACTCGACAAAGTTGCGGCAGCCCGCGAAGCAGCCGATGCACAGAAACTGCTCATGGCGGCACAGGATATCAATGGCGTTTCGGTTATTGCCGGAAAAGCTCAGGCCAAAGATATGGAAGAACTTCGTGACATCGCAGATATGGCTGTCGGCAAACTCGAGTGCGGCGTCGTCGTTCTCGCGGCAGTCAATGACGGCAAAGTCAGCCTCGTTGTCAAAGCAAATAAACCGGCTGTTGCCAAAGGCATCCATGCCGGCAAGATCATCAAAGAAGCGGCAAAAGTTGTCGGCGGCGGCGGCGGCGGACGCCCGGATATGGCCCAGGCCGGCGGCAAGAATGCCGAGGCTTTGCCGGATGCATTCAAGAAAGCAGGCGAAGTGATCGAAGCCCAGCTGGCTTAACGATTGCTTTTCGGTATGAAGAAGTCCTCCCGCGAGGGAGGGCTTTTTCAAATCAGCAAGACATCAGAGGAGGTATTTGTTTTGAGTGAAACTGTCCCGGAACAGAAACAGGAAAACGGGAAAGAGAAGAAACAGAACACCGAGATGGGGAACGGCGTCAATAAAAAAGAAGTTGACGTCACGAAGAAATTCAAATATTTGACGCGTTACGGACTGATCGCATTGATCGTCATCGCCGTACTTTGCGCCGGGGGAATCTGGTTTTACCAGCACAGTCATCGTTATCTGAACGTTTATGACGCTCAGGTGTCCAGTTCGATGGTTGCGGCAAAAGCGCATGCAAACGGACGCGTCGCGCAGATACTGGTCGCCGACGGGGAACAGGTATCGGCCGGTGACGTCATCGCAACGATTGACGTCAATGTGACGGATGAACAGATCGCGCAGCTGCAGCAGAATGTCGATCTTGCCAAACAACAGCTCGCACAGGCGCAGCAGGGAAGAACCGTGACTGTCCCGGTAACAACGGGAGGCGGTTCGACAACGGTTTCTTCCGGCGCTTCGTCTGCGGCGGTTGAAAGTGCCCGTGCGCGTATGAACCGCATGAAGGAACTTTACGAAATGGGCGCAATCAGCGCCGTCAAACGCGATCAGGCCATTGCCGATTATCAGGCGGCAGCGGCCTCGGCCGGGTCAAGCACGGTAACTTCCGCGCCGCAGACGACGTATCAAACGATCACGCAGGCCCCGGATCCGAATGCCATTCAGGCCGCTCAGCTTCAGGTCCAGCAGGCCGAAGCAGCGCTCGCGAATGCACGTCAGGATGCCCAGTCGACGGAAATCGTCGCCCCGGTTGACGGTACGGTTTACTTCGCCGGAATCGCTGAGGGCGATGACGTCAAAGACGGTCAAACGATCGCAAACATCGGCAATGCCGGTGAAATGTGGGTCGAGGCTATCGTGACGCCGGAACAGGCTCAGAAACTGCGACTCGGTCAGTTTGTGACGTATGAAATCGACGGCAAAGAACTGCAAGGATCGATTCAAGATATCCTGAGCGTTTCCGATGCCAAAAAAGCAAAGGCCGAACAGGAAGCGGCGGCGTCAAGAGATCTGCTCGCGGCTGCTCAGCAGGCACAAAATCCTGACGGAACTGTACCGGTGGATCCGAACAATCCGCAGAATCCGAACGCCGCTCAGCCGGCTGACGCGAATAACGCATCCAATTCGGGTCCGAACGTTGACAGTCAGTCCTCTGACAGCAGCGACTCAACCGAAGAAGAAGACAACCGTCAAATTGTCCGCATTTCCCTGCCGACAAATGCAGGAAGCAGTATGAAACCGGGCATGACGGCCGTTGTCAAATTCGCAATCCAGTAAGTTTAACAGTCAATACCGGCGGCATATCATCTGTCTGCCGGTATTTTTTCACTGCAAAGGGAGGGAAACGTATGGCGACGATCAAAGATGTTGCCGAAATGGCGGGCGTATCCGTGTCAACCGCGTCACGCGCCATGCATGACAGCCCGCTCATCAGTACCAAAACAAAAGAAAAAGTACGCGCTGCCATGAAAACACTGCAATACACGCCGGATTTTGCAGCGCAAAATCTCGCGCGTCAAACGGCGAATATACTCGCCGTCGTTCTGCCGCCGAGTGAAGAAACTGTTACGGAAAACCCGCTCTTTCTGCAGATCATGCAAGGTGTTTCCGAAACCTGCCGCAAACGCGGCTACATTGTCTCGGTTGTTTGCGGGGGTGACACAGAAGAATTGACGGAGATCATTCGCATGATGATCCGTCAGGGACGAATCCGTTCCTTCTTATTCCTCTATTCGCGCGTACAGGACGAAGTGCAGCAATTCATCATGGCGCAGAAAAATGTACGCTGTGCCATGATCGGCACGCCGTACCGCAAAGCGCGGGATCATTTCTTTTACGTTGACACGGACAACATCGCGGCAGGCGATGACGCGACAAACTGTCTCCTGCATCAGAGCTACGAACAACCGGTTTTCGTCTGCACCGACCTCATGGAAATCGTCCAGGACGACCGTTACCTCGGCTACCAGCGCGCCATGCGCCTGCAGGGAAAAGAACCGCTCTGCCTGCGCCTTCCGTCCGACTACCAAAAGGGACTTCATGACTTCCGCGACTTCCTTTCCGTCTATCCGAACGTCGACGCCTTCGTCGCCGTTGACGACATCCTCGCAGTTCGGATCCAACGCTTTTTAGCATCAAATCCCGGCCACGGACACTACGGCATCATCGGTTTCAACAACTCCTTCTTCGCCCAAGTCGCCTATCCGCCCCTCACATCCGTCGAAATCTACCCCCGCGAACTCGGCGCCCGCGCCGCCGACCTCGCTCTCGCCAAAGAAACCGAAAAACGAAACCTCATCGTCCCGCACCGCATCATCGAACGCGAAACCACGCAAGG
>CACXCC010000099.1 GCA_902766015.1 uncultured Veillonellaceae bacterium | reverse complement strand
GGGGCAGAATACGGCTTTTCAGGAGGCTGATCGCATTTGACAAAGATACTTTTTGTGTGCCACGGCAATATCTGCCGCTCGCCGATGTGTGAGTTCGTCATGAAAGAACTCGTGCGCCGGGCGGGATGCGGCAATGAATTTGTCATTGACTCGAAAGCCTGCCGTACGGATGAGATCGGAAGCGATACCCATCCGGGAACGCGGCGCAAGCTCCGGGAAATGGGCATTCCGTTTACCCGCCGCGCCGCGCGCCTGATTCGCCGCGAGGACTATGACGCCTATGACCTGATTGTGGCCATGGACGATGAGAATATGCGGGATCTGAGCCGTTTGACGAAAGGCGATCCGAAAGGGAAATGCCGTTTGTTGCTGTCATTTGCCGGCGAGGACCGCGATGTCGCGGATCCCTGGTATACGGGCAACTTTGACGCGACATACCGTGACGTGCTGAAAGGATGCAAGGCGCTTCTCGATATATGTACAAAACGGTGAAAGAGAACGTTTCGAAATGCAGTGACGTTACGAACGGGAAAGCTTCGACTGTATCGTTTTGTACGGGCAGCGACAGAATTGTTTTTATGATGGATTGTTTCAGGTGAAACAAATCGTGCGATATTGCGATAATTTTTGCCGATAATCGGACTGTTTTTCGCCGGCTGCCGTCCTATAGTGAGGGTAGGAAACAGAATCCGTAAATCGGAGGGATCATTATGCAGTATATCAGTCATTATACGTCACCGCTCGGGGAGATTCTCCTCGCTGCGGATGACATCGGATTGACGGGACTCTGGTTTGAGGGGCAGAAATATTTTGCGCTGTACCTCGATCAGGAGCACGAGGAGCGGGAAATACCGGTTTTTACCTTGGCAAAACAGTGGCTTAACATGTATTTTGCAGGTAAGGAGCCGGATGTCAACGTACCGCTTCATTTTATCGGGACGCCGTTTCAAAACGAGGTTTGGGAGATCCTCGCCGCGATCCCGTACGGGAAAACGGTGACATACGGCGGCATCGCAAAGCAGCTTACGGAAAAACACGGCGGCAAACGTATGTCGGCGCAGGCCGTCGGCGGTGCAGTCGGACGCAACGAAATCTCGATCATCGTCCCGTGTCACCGCGTCGTCGGCAAAAACGGCAGCCTGACGGGCTATGCGGGCGGCATCGACAAAAAGACGGTGCTCTTGAAACTCGAAGGGGCATACGAAGACCGCTTCTTCGTTCCGAAGCATAGCACGGCGCCCTGACGGGATTGTTTCACGTGAAACAATCGGGATATAAATTCATACGGAAATAAAATGAGACCGATATCTTCCTTGTAGAAAGGGGATATCGGTCTCGTTTTGTTAAAATGGATTTCACAGTTGACAGCAGAATACCGCATAGAGTGGCACGCTGAACAGATTGTTTTCCCAGCCGAAGTTTCTGCCGGAAAAACGAATGGCATAAGGAGAGTCATAACGTTTGACGAAATCGTTCAGGCTGCGGGAGCGTACGTGTTCGGCGGCTTTGACTTCGATCGGGATAATATTTCCCTGACAATCCTGACAGACAAAATCGACTTCCCCCTGTCCCTGCGTCGGTATCCAGTAATACGGAGTGAGGCCGTTTGCGACAAGGGCCTGCATAACATAATTTTCCGTCATGGCGCCCCGGAACGCGTAGATTTCTTTCGGCGCATGGAGAACAACGTGCGGCGGAATTCCAAATTTTGCGCAGAGCAGTCCGGTATCGGTCATATAGACTTTGAATGCGTCATGATTCGCGTAAACGGTCAGGGGAAGCCGTCCTTCCGTCACGCAGGTGCATTTATGGATGAGTCCCGCATGCTGCAGCCACGAAAGCGGCGCAGCATATTGATAGGCCCGTGCACCGCTCTTTACTACTTTATACTGGAATTTGTGATTGTCCTTTGCGAGCTGTGCAGGAAGACTGTCCCAAACGGCCATAATCCGCGTTGTTTCCTGTGGTGTCGCGTATTTTGCCATATCCGCGATATAAGCGGTTTCGAGCGTTTTCTGGGCGTTGACGACGTAATTAAAATCGTGCATCGACACATAGGATTGTACCGCCTGCGGCATGCCGCCGATGACGAGATAGAGTCGGTAGAGATCCATTGCCTTGTCGTGCAGGGAAAATTCCTGCCGCTTCGTGTAGGATTCGCGGATCAGGTCAGACATACCGGGTTCACCGGCAGCCCAAAGAAATTCCTCAAAGTCGAGCGGATACATGGTGATCATGTCAATTTTACCGACGGGGAAGGAGTACGTCTCACGGTTTAATGCGACGCCGAGAAGACTGCCTGCCGCGATAATGTCATATTCCGGCGTTTGTTCGCAGAAGTATTTGAGTGATGTCAGCGCGCGTTCAGAGGCTTGGATTTCATCAAAAATGATCAGTGTTTTACCCGGAATAATTGATTGCCCCGAAAACGCCGCAATTTCACGGATCAGGCGCTCCGGTTCCAGATTCCGCGCAAAAATCCGGGCAAGTTCCGGGTTTCCCTCAAAGTTCAGATAAACTGTATTCGTATAGGCTTCGCGCCCAAACTGTAATGCCGAGTACGTTTTCCCGACCTGCCTTGCCCCGCAGATCAAGAGAGGTTTGCGTCCGGGACGGTCTTTCCATTGCAGCAATTGCTCCGATATTTTGCGTTTCATCGTGAATTTACTCCTTAAGTCCATATTTATGTTATATTGATACATTTATTATATCAAAAAATGTCCCTGATAACACATTATTTAATTTCATATCCTGCTTCAACCAGCACTTTCAGAGTGCGGTCAAAGTCTTCCCGGTGTACGAGAACGTAGTCCGTGTTGAATGTCGAAACGACGAAAATACCGATTTTGTGCTCGGCGAGCAGTGCGGCGATCGGGGAGAGGATGCCGATTAGGGAAAAGTCGAGTATGCCTTCGATGCGGAACGCGCGCCAACCGTCTTCGCGGGCGGTTGTGTCAGCCGGTGTCAGTTCCGTCTGACAAACGAGGGAGATTTCTTCGTCGGTTTGACTGAGAAAATAAAACGTTCCTTTTAAGACAGCCGGATCAAACGATTTGAGTTTGCAGACCGTCAGGTCACAGGCGACCGGTTTCAGTTTCATGGAAAGATCACACTCCGTTCGAATATTTGTCAAAAACGTGCTATAAAAGCATAAGGAAATCCACAGTTTCGATTTAAAGCAGCACGTCAAAAATATTTTTGTTGTAACTATTGACATTACTACAAAGCTATGCTATTCTATGAATGTAATCAAAACTAATACATCAAATGAAACCAGTCATGTTAAAAAGTAAAGGAGCATGTTATTATGAAAATCGCAGTTGTAGCAGCAAACGGCCGTGTCGCACGCAAAGTTATTACGGAGGCGATCGGGCGCGGGATTGACGTCACGGCATTTGTCCGCGGAGAAAATAAAACGGACGCCAAGAACGTCGTTGTCAAAGACATTTTTGACCTGACGGCCGATGATCTCAAAGGATTTGACGTCGTTGTCGATGCGTTCGGCGCATGGAAACCGGAACTTTTGCCGCAGCATTCGACGACGCTTGCTCATCTCTGTGACATTCTTTCCGGCACGCAGACGCGCCTCGTTGTTGTCGGCGGTGCGGGATCGCTGTATGTCAATCCGGAGCATACGGTTCAGGTTGTTGACACGCCGGATTTCCCGGATATCTTCAAACCGCTCGCATCGGCTCAGGTCAAACAGCTCGCCGAACTTCGTAAACGCGACGATGTCCGTTGGACGTACATCAGCCCGGCCGGTGATTTCCAGGCTGACGGCGAACGTACAGGGAAATACATCCTCGCCGGTGAAGAACTTACGCTGAACAGCAAGGGCGAAAGCATCATCAGTTATGCCGATTATGCCATTGCTATGGTTGACGAGATCGAAAAAGGGAACCACATTAACGAACGCATTTCGGTTGTCCGTGCCTAAACGGCCGAAATTGTTTCACGTGAAACAAGAGACCGATATCTTCTTCGAAAAAAGAGGATATCGGTCTCGTTTTATTTTTACGTATGAAATTTATGGTTTCCGACGGGTTTTGCGCAGATCGTGCGCGAGGCCGTCGATGCAGTCAATGGCGTCCTGATATTCGTGAAGACGCTCAATGAGATGTCTTCGTTGCTTGGATAGCTTCGGCAGGATAGCAGCCGGATTTCCGTTTTCACAGCACGCCATACAGTCGCACACGAGTTTGTCGGGGCATTTCGCGTCAACGAGGTCCCGGTAAATCCGGTTTTTATCGGGGGAGTTGTTCATGATTTCCTCCATTCGTCCAAAACAGTCTGTGCGGAGTTTTGCCGTTATCTTTGAACTGATTTCATGATACCGTAATACTGCTTCGGATACAAATACTTATATAAAATAGCGTGATATGCTTTACATGTATAGCAAAAACGGGTAGGATAAATAGAAAAGGAGGGATTTTATGGAACTTCGCGTACTCAAGTACTTTGTTACGGTTGCGAACGAGGGCAGCTTTACCCGCGCTGCCGAACGACTTCACCTCTCGCAGCCGACACTTTCGCGTCAACTTCATGACTTGGAGGATACATACGGAACGAGTTTGTTCATCCGCGAACCGCGTCATATGCGGCTGACGGAGGAGGGAATGCTCCTGAAGCGGCGCGCCGAAGAAATTCTCGCGCTTGTCGATGCGACGGAACAGGAATTGTTGCAGCGCAATGACGAGATCAGCGGTGACATTGCCATCGGCGCGGGGGAATCCTTCTATTTTCAGAACGTACTCGCGATCATCGGAGATCTGCGCCGTATCCATCCCGGGATCCGCACACAGGTTATTACGGCCGATGCCGAGATGAATTTTTATCTGTTGGAACGCGGACTCATTGATTTTGCCTTTGCTTACGGTGATCCCGATCCCGCGCGTTATGAAACACTGCCGCTGCCGTTTCATGACGAATGGGGGGTATTTATCCGGAAGGATGACCCGCTTGCGCAAAAGGAGGCCGTTACGCCGGAAGATCTCATCAGCCGCGATCTTGTGATTTCACGTCAGGTCATCTCGGACAGCACACACGGTGATGACGTCAAACGTTGGCTCGGTTGTCCGCTTGAGGATCTCCGGATTGCGGGAACGTATACGATGGCTTACAACGGGGCTCTCATGGTGACGCAGGGTCTCGGCGTTATGTTGACATTCCGCCGTCTCGTCGATGTCGAAGCGCTCGGACTTGTCGTGCGCCCGCTTATCCCCGCCGTTTACGCCGAACCGCGCATTGTCTGGAAGAAGCGGCAGACATTTTCCAAAGCATCGCAACTATTCCTTGCGGAACTGCAAAAACGATTCTCATGATGATCTCATTCGATAAAAATACGCGCCCCGTCAAAATCCGGATCAGCCGGTATTGACGGGGCGCGTTTTGTTCCTCCCGATGTTTAATCGGTTTTATCAGTCGCCTAGAATGACGTTATCGATGAGGCGCGTTTTGCCGATGTAAACGGCAATGGCGAGCAGGCAGGGCTCGTCGATGACGTCAACGGGGAGAAGCGCCGGATAGGTGTAGAGGTCAACGTAGTCGATTTTCGCGAGCGGCTCCGTTTCGAGTTCGGCGCGTACGATGGTTTTCAGTGTTTCCGCCGTGTGTTCGCCGTGCTCGAAAGCCTCTTTTGCTTTGCGGAGACTGCGCGAGAGAACGACGGCGGCCTGCTTTTCCTCCGCCGTCATATACGAGTTGCGCGAACTGCGCGCGAGGCCGCTTGCTTCGCGGCAGATCGGAACCATGCAGACTTCGACGGGAATGTTGAGATCCGCGACAAAACGGCGGACAACGGCGACCTGCTGGGCGTCTTTCTGGCCGAAAAAGGCTTTGTCGGCCTGCGTGATGTTCATGAGTTTTGTCACGACAGTCGCGACGCCGCGGAAATGACCCGGACGACGGGCTCCGCAAAGTACATCCGTGATGCCGTTTTCGACCGTAATATACGTGCCGTATCCGGCGGGATACATTTCTTCGGGCGTCGGATGAAAAACAGCGTCGACGCCTTCGGCGGCGAGTTTTTTGCAGTCGGCGTCAAACTGACGCGGATATTTGTCATAGTCTTCGTTCGGGCCGAATTGGACCGGATTGACGAAAACCGAGGCAATGACGACATCACAGGCTTTTCGCGCCGCGCGCATGAGCGTCATATGTCCTTCGTGCAGGGCACCCATGGTTGGGCAGAGTCCGATCGTTTTGCCGGCCTGTTTTTGTTCGCGGACAAAGGCGCGGACTTCATTGACGGTTGTAAAGATTTTCAGGTTATGTTTCGTTTCGTTCATTGGAATGCTTCCTCTTTTCGTGTCAGTTTTTCATCGCGCCGCGCAAAGTAATTGGCGACGAGAGAACCGGAAATATTGTGCCAGACGGAAAAAATCGCGCCGGGAATGGCGGCAGCCGGATTGAAGTAAAGAACGGCAAGCGCTGCTGCGAGGCCGGAATTCTGCATGCCGACTTCGATCGAGACGGTACGCGCACGACGGCTGTCCATGCGGCAGAGACATGCGAGCAGATAGCCGAGTGCGAGGCCGATGATATTGTGCAGAATGACAATGACGGCCATGAGCGGCCCGACGGAGAAGAGTTTATCCGCCGAAAGCGAGACGACGCCGCCGACAAGCAGGACGATGCAGATGACGGATACGAGCGGCAGGGCCGGTTCGATACGCTGAATTTGTCTGCCGAGTAAATGATGTACGGCGAGGCCGAGCAGCACGGGTGCGAGGACCATTTCGGCAATCGAAATCATCATCGCGGCGGCGGAAACTTCGATGCGCGCGTCGGCGTAAAGATACGTGAGTGCCGGTGTCACAAACGGCGCGAGCAATGTCGTTGTCATCGTCATCGAGACGGAAAGGGCGACGTCACCGCGTGCAAGGTACGAGATGACATTGGACGCCGTTCCGCCCGGGCACGTTCCGACGAGAATGACGCCGATCGCAAGTTCCGGCGGCAAACCGAAAGCGTTGACGAGTCCGAACGCGACAAGCGGCATGATGAGGAACTGCGCGGCAACGCCGATCGCGACATAGCGCGGCTGACGCAGAACGTTGCGAAAATCGTCAACGGAGAGTGTCATACCCATGCCGAACATGACAATACCGAGCATCCAGCTGATGTATCCGCCGACCCAGTGAAGCGTTTCCGGACGCAGCGCGCCGATGACGCCCGCGGCGATCACGAATACCGCCATGTTGTCCACGAGGAATTTTGCGAGTTTTTTCAAATAAAAAGACCTCCTTTTGCTGACTCACAAAAAACACGGAATGCAGCAAAAGAAGGTGCAAGAAAAAAGCGCACGACAAAAAAGCGTGCGCGTATTTTTTCGAAAAATCGTCGGGGCAGGGGCGTTTTTTGTGCTGTCCGGTTCCGACGATACCGGCGGCTTAATGCGCCCCTGTTGTTTGATTTGCTGAAAAAGTACAACCTGCCGTCAGGGCAGTGTCATCTTTTGCCACGTTTGTATCCTAGCACATCCGGCATGAAAAGGCAACGTGCGTCAAGGCAAAAGTATTGACGTCAATATTTGAGGAACATCGCCTGAATCGCCGCGGGATCGCTTGTTTTCGTCAGCGCAAGCTGCAGCAGGATACGGGCTTTCTGCGGGTTTAATAAATGACTGTCAATAAAATGTGCCTCTGCGTAGGACGGCTCGGCCGGGATGACGGCGCCTTTTGCGGCATGCGTACTGCGGACGACGATGATGCCGTTTTTTGACGCCTCGGCGAGGGCGGCTTCGGCCGTTTTATGGATGCTTCCGTTTCCCATACCCGCATAGACGATCCCTTTTGCGCCGGCTTTGACGGCCGCGTCAATGAAAACGGTATCCATATTCGCGTGGCCGTAAATAATCGGCACGTAGGGGAGGGCGGTGACGTCATCGAGGTCAAATTCGCTTGCTGTCGTATGACAGCCGGACGGTTCACGATAAAATGTGACATGTCCGTCCCCCATTGCGCCGACAGAACCGGTTGTGAGGGATTGGAATGTGTCAACGGCGGTCGTGTGCGTTTTTGACGTTTCGCGTGCGGCTTCGATCGTGTCATTGAGCGTCAAAAGAACGCCTTTTCCCGCGGCTTCGGGGCTTGCGGCGAGGCGTATGGCATTTAACAGGTTCATCGGTCCGTCGGCACTGATTGCCGTTGCGGGACGCATCGCACCGGTGAGGACAACCGGTTTGTCACTGTGAACCGTGAGATTTAAAAAATACGCCGTTTCTTCCATCGTATCCGTGCCGTGCGTGATGACGATTCCGTCAACGCCGGGACGGGAAAGCAGAGCATTGACGCGTCCGGCGAGGCGGAACCAGATATCATCCGTCATATCTTTACTGTCAATCGCCGCGAGCTGCTCGCCCGAGACGTCGGCATATGTTTTCATTTCCGGGACGGCATTTAAGAGCGCGTCAATGCCGAGCGCGCCCGCGCGGTATCCGGTTGTCGCGGTTTCCGAAGCCGCGCTGCCGGCGATTGTACCTCCCGTTGCAAGGATTTTGATCTGCGGTTTTGCATCCATAGTAATTCTCCTCTCATGTCAAAAATGCCGGCCGGGCAGGATTTCTGCGCGGCCGGCATGGTTAGGTCAAAATTAATGATGGAACAGGCGGATATGCGTCATTGCCATCGCGATATTGTATTTGTCGCACGTTTCGATGACATTATCGTCGCGGATCGAGCCGCCCGTCTGGGCAACGAAGGAAACGCCGCTCTTGTGCGCGCGCTCGATGTTATCGCCGAACGGGAAGAATGCATCGGAGCCGAGAGCTACGCCCGTCTGCGTTGCAATCCATTTCTGACGTCCTTCCTTCGTGAAGACTTCCGGTTTCTCCGTGAAGAGAGCTTTCCAGTTTTCGCCGCCGAGAAGGTCCATGCACTCATCGGAGAGATAAACGTCAATCGCGTTATCGCGGTCCGGACGACGGACATGATCGCGGAACGGAAGGTTCAGGGCCTGCGGGCTCTGACGCAGATACCATTTATCCGCTTTGTCGCCGGCGAGACGCGTGCAGTGAACACGGGACTGCTGACCTGCGCCGATGCCGATTGCCTGACCGTCTTTTGCGTAGCAGACGGAGTTTGACTGCGTGTATTTGAGCGTAATGAGAGCGATGAGGAGATCGCGTTCCGCTGCGGCAGGGATTTCCTGATTTTTCGTCGGGCGATCCGTCAGGCACTCCGGCGTGATTTTGACATTATTGCGGAGCTGTTCGAACGTGACGCCGAAAACCTGCTTGCGTTCAACGGCCGGGGCTTCGTACGTCGGATCCATCTGGAGAACGAGGTACGTGCCTTTGCGTTTCGTTTTGAGGATTTCGAGAGCCGCATCGGAGTAGGACGGAGCGATAACGCCGTCGGAAACTTCGCGTTTGAGGAATGCTGCCGTCTGCGCATCGCATTCATCGGAAAGGGCGACAAAGTCACCGTAAGACGACATACGGTCTGCGCCGCGGGCGCGGATATACGCCGTAGCGATCGGGGAAAGCTCGATGCCCTCAACGAAATAAACTTTCTTTAATACATCCGAAAGCGGTACGGCAACAGCCGCGCCGGCCGGGCTGACATGTTTAAACGAAGCGGCTGCCGGAAGACCCGTAGCGGCGCGAAGTTCGCGGACGAGCTGCCAGCTGTTCATTGCGTCAAGAAGATTGATATATCCCGGACGTCCGTTCAGGACTTTAAACGGGAGTTCTCCTTCTTCCATGAAAACCTTGGCCGGTTTCTGGTTCGGGTTGCAGCCGTATTTCAGTTCCAGTTCTTTCATTATTAGGATGTCTCCTTTACTATTCATACAAAAAAAGCCAACACAAATCCGAGGCAGTTTGCCCAGACGGTCGGCGTTCTTTCACTGTGCTCCCTTGTGGTTAATCCACTCCCGTCAGTCGCACAATGCCTAATTTCAATCTATCATTGCAACCGGTATTTGTCAAGATGTAACGGGAGTGTGACTGTGATATTTGGGAGAAATTAGGTGAATTTATACGGAGGGATGCCTTCATCTACGAAGCATTGCTGGTTGCTTAATTATTTTTCTTAAACATTGTTATAAACGTGTCCTTCGTTACTTTATCAAGGGATAAGTCGATATCCCAATCGTCCTGCTCGCCCTTTTCAAATACAGCACCGGCACGCTCGAGTATGTCGCGGAGTTTCAGACAAGAACGGAAGGAAGTCCGTGTCGCTTCGACGGCAGCTTCTTTGTGTTCATTATATCGTGAGACGATGGAATCTCCCATACGTGACTTGGCGAACCAGAATGTCTTTTTCCCGTCGATATCGGATTCGAGAAATCCAAGAAATTCTTCGACTCCCTCGATCGTATTCTGTACATTTAATGCCGCTTTATGGCAGTTTAGGAGATAATCACGGCTGAACTGATCAGAATCTGCGTTTCCGATTATTAATTTGAATGGTACTTGGGATTCTTTGCCGGATTCATACCATGACGCCGTATAGTTATTCAAGTCAATGGCGCCCATATCATCTTTGATATTTTCACCGAACCAGAATGCTTCGGTTGCGCCGCCTTTTTCTGCAGGGGCGTCTGTTATGTCGCCGGAGAAAACCACTTCGCGTTTTTTACGGAATGTGTCATTCTCGAATTGAGTATTCCAGCCGTATTCGTATTTTGCGGAGTTATAATGCAGGTCGAGATCCGTGCGTTCTCCTGTTACGTTCTCCCAATGGATACCGACAACAATTTCCTTGCCGAGAGAAAGTGACGTATTGAACGGTACCCTCCGACAAAACGTTTTTCACTTGTCGGCATCGCATAGTCAACGTCATTCGGCAGGAAGATTGTTTTACCCTCAACGGCAGGGTGAATATCTTCTACGATAGACTGAATAACTTCATTCAGAATAAAAAAGAGGCGGGAATCCATAATGAAGGATTCATTGATTTTTTTTGCATATGCCTTGCCGTTATATTTTGGAGAAATACGGACATGTAGTGGAGAATCTGTCGCGTGAAGAGTGCTTTTTCATCGGCTTTCGCAACTTCCCGGAAACTGTGATATAGTCCGTTGTTCATCGCTTCTACATCGTAGCCGTATTTTTGTGTGATAAAGGAGAGCACCTCGGGAGTTGACGCAAGCGAACATTTTGCGGCGGCTTCGTCCGTGATGAAGAAACCATGCTTGATATTTTCCACGTTGTCCGGTTTCGTGTCAGAAGATGACGTTTCCGGAAGTGCCTTGAAAAGGGAAAGGACGGAAATTGCGTAAAGTATGGTATCAGTCATGGAAGAGATGCTCCTTTCTTGTTTAAAGACGGGAAAAGGGTGTCGCGGTATATGCGACGCCCTGTCGATGACGCAGAAAAATGGCGGAAGGTAAGGTGTGAAACTGCACCAAAAGGGCGCAGTTTCTGTAGCGAACCACGCGAAAAGGAACCTTCTATGCCATAAAACTGCCGGCAGGCGGCGGGTAAAAGTTAATCAGACTTTTTTTTATAGATGACGGTGACATTTTAATTGTATTTTTAGAATGGATAATAATGTTATTTGTATATTATTGACGAACAAATATAGATTTTGTATAATATAAACATAAACAAAAACCATGCGCATCGGTTTTAAAACTGAATCATATGTTAATTTATTGTTTCGGCCGTTATCCAATGATATAATGAATATAGGCCGATCGGAGGTACTTTATGGACGAAAAACAGGCGCTCATAGAGCAGTTCGACAGAGCAGAATCCTTCATCTGAAGGGCTGAAACTTACGCGGTTTGACGTTGCCTGCGAGTTGGATACGGGAGAATTCGTTGACGTCGAAGTTCAGGTTGTCAATCAAAAGAATATGGAACGGCGGACGCTGTATTATTGGTCGCAGTTGTATTTGGGAAAACTTCAGGCCGGAATGGACTATAAGAAACTGAAGCCGTCAATTACGGTTAATGTGCTGGCGTTTTCGGTTCTTCCGCAAACGGATCCGCATGCGATGTACAGTATCTATAATATTGAAACGGGCGAGCGGTTAAATCGTGACATGGAACTGCATTTCCTTGAAATCCCGAAATTTTCTCATGACAGAAAACCGTTCTGTGAAATGACTAAGATGGAACGTTGGCTGGCTTATTTTTCAAACAAGCTTAGTAAGCAACAGAAGGAGGAATTGGCGATGAGCGAAGCAGCAATTAAAGACGCTTATGACGCGACAAAAGTATTCCTCATGAACCCGACGGAACGTCACGCGTATATCAACCGTCAAATGGCGATTATGGACTATAATACGAATGTTGCGGATGCAAGAGAAGAAGGCTTGAAGGAAGGACTTCGGAAAGGAATTGAGAAAGGGCGCGAAGACGGTCTTAAAGAAGGTCAGGATCGGATGTTAAATTTAATCGGACTTTTGCAGAAAAATAATCGTATGGAGGATATCAGTCGCATCGTGTCCGATCCCGAGTATCTGGATCGTCTGTATAAGGAATTTTGTTTATAAGAGAATATTATTCTGGTTGACTTTAATATGGTATAAGAATAAACAGCGGTAGCCATTTTTATAAAATTAATGATACGTAACTCAAATATGGAAATTTTTAGAGATAGACACTAAGTGTCTATCTCTTTTGCTATAATAAAAACAGATCAAGTCGAAACGCTGATAGGGGACAAAAAGGAGAACCGGTATGGTAGGAAAAAGCACCCGGGTATTTGACCGTATTCAGAATTTGGCAGTACTGAATGAGCAGGTTTCTATTCCTTACCGTGACCGTTTTCAACCGGGAATTTACAAAAATCGGATACAATTCATGTTTAACGGGGAAACGGAAACTATTTCGTTTAAGTGTCAGGACTATGCATTAGAAGCCGTAAGAGATCGTCTGCCAACAGCAATAGTTAAGCAGCGCACGGAAAACGGCGTTATCGTCGAAGCAAAAGGAATGATAAGTGAAGGTCTGCTTATGTGGCTGTTAAGTCAGGGAAGCAGGCTGGAAGTGCTTTCCCCGCAGAAGCTGCGAAAGGCGTGGCTGGATGAAGCAAAGCAACTTCATTTTTGGGACTTTTATGTGAACGCCAATGCTCCCGAGATGAAAACTTGGGCTCAGGGCATGCACCGTTATTTCAGTGACGAATTGGCGTTAAAGATTCTTGTTAAGGTATGTGAGATTAAACAGAGCGATGACGGTAGAAAACAGGCTAAACTGTTTTTGAAGAGCTATTGCAAACATAATCACTTGGTACTTCCTCAGTGAACATAATAATACGAACGTCACATGCAAGAGAAGAATAGACTTAAATAAAGGAAAGCGACTGTTTCCGGAAACGGAGTCAGTCGCTTTTTTGACGGTCATTTATTCTTGACCGGTTTTGTAGTATGATAATATCAGTATCAATGTATACGTATAGGAGGCAGAAAAATATGGACAAGCAAGAACTCGATAAGCTGAAAGAAGCGTTTCATCAGATGTACGACACGTTCCCGGGGCCGGCGCGTCTCATCGACCGGAACCATACGGTACTCGCGGCAAATCCGTTTGCCGTTGGCAAAGGTTTTGCGCCGGGCGTTGTCTGTGCCGAAATCGGGACGCCGGAATCGCATCGCGAATGCAAATTTACGAAGATGTTCGAGACGGGAGAGCCGCAGGCGGATCTGGCCCTTGGAGACCGTATCCGTTATTGGCTGCCGGTCAAAGGTCATCCGGATCTCTGCATTCATTTTGCGGCGATTATGCCGAAATGTTGACGTTGACGTGACGTTTGATATCCATAAAGTCTAAATAGGAATCATCATAGAGAACGATAAGAATCATTGCACTTTGCGGTATTATTGTTTAAAATATAGTCGTGACTATAATAGTTACAACTATAATAGTTACGACTATATAAATGACGGGGATGATTTCATGTTTATAGGACGCACCAAAGAATTGACCGAGCTGGAACGCAGATATGCACAGCCGGGATTCCAGTTTCCCGTGATTTACGGCCGAAGACGTATCGGCAAGACCAGACTGCTGCAGGAATTTCTGCGGGGAAAACGTGCCGTCTATTTTATGGCAACGGAACAAAGTGAGCACGAACTGCTTGCGGGGATCACGCAGGCATTAAAAGAACAGATGCCGGATGAGCACACCCGATATATTTCTTCGTTTGATACGTGGGAGGAATTATTCGCTTATATTGCGGAACTTGCAAGCAACGGCGAGCGTTTCGTGCTGGCGATTGATGAATATCCGTATCTGGCAAAGGCAAAGCCGGAGATCTCTTCATTGCTGCAAAAAGCTATTGACGGAGCATGGAGCAATACGGAATTATTCCTTATACTCTGCGGTTCTTCCATGAGCTTCATGGAAAAACAGGTGCTCGGAGAAAAAAGTCCTCTTTACGGACGCAGAACGGGACAGTTGAAATTGACGCCGTTTCCTTACTATGAAGGTGTGCGTTTTTTCCCGGACTGGACAAAGGAAGATCAGCTTCTGGGGTTCGGTATTTGCGGGGGTGTTCCGAAATATCTGGAACTGTTTGCCCGGTATAACTCGCTTCGGGACGCTGTCCTCGGAGAATTTTTGTTTCCAAGCGGGCATTTGATCGAAGAACCGGATAATCTGATGAAGCAGGAGCTGCGCGAACCAGCTGTGTACAATTCGATTTTATCGGCAATCGCCGGAGGGGCGACACGCCTGAATGAAATTGCGCAGGTTGTCAGAACGGAAGCGACGAAACTCGGCTTTTATCTGGGGAATCTGCGGGATTGGGGGATTGTCGAGCAGGAAAAGCCTGTCGGCAAAGGCGGTTCACGTCACGGAATTTACAGGTTTACCGATGACATGTTTTCTTTTTGGTTCCGTTTTATGCCTTCCTGTCGGAACCTGATTGCCATGGGTGCCGCAGAGCGCGCTTATGACGGACGCATTGTACCGCACCTGAATGAATGGTTTGGATATGTCTTCGAAGGTATCTGCATGCAATATCTGAAGCTCCGAGTCGGTCAGGGGAAGATTCCGGAATTATACACCGATTACGGACGCTGGTGGGGGACGAATCCGATCCGAAAACGGGAGGAAGAGATTGACCTTGTCCTGTCGGACGAAAGCCATCTTTTGGTCGGTGAATGCAAATGGCAGAACGATCCGGTCAATCCGTCGGTTTTTCGCCTTTTGGAAGAACGAGCCGCGATTATCCGGGACGGCAAGGATTTACGTTATGTGATTTTTGCCAAATCAGGGTTTACAAAAGAATTGCAGTCTTTGGGACGTGCGGACCTTCATCTGATTGATTTTGACAAGCTGTTTGATCCGGTATAAGTATGCCGAAATAAGTTGACGGATACAAAGTTGGCGTTAAATCGGCGATGTGGTATAATAGGGGCGATATAGAAAGATTGAATGGAACGGATAAAACAGGGATTATCCGGCCGATTTTCTGGAGGGATTGTTATGCTGAAAAGTATCGGTGTATTAACAAGCGGCGGAGACAGCCCGGGCATGAATGCGGCAGCACGCGCCGTTGTTCGTACAGCCCTTTATGAAGGCGTCAAGGTCTGGGGTATCAACAACGGCTATCACGGCCTGCTCGATGAAGATATTTTCGAGATGGAGTCGAAAAACGTCAGCGATATCATCCAGCGCGGCGGTACGTTCCTCGGGACGGCTCGCTGCAAACGTTGGCAGACACCGGAAGGACGTCAGCTCGGTTATAAAAACCTTGTTGACCGCGGGATCGAAGGTCTCGTTGTCATCGGCGGTGACGGCAGCCTGCGCGGTGCGTCACTCCTTTCAAAAGAAACGGGTATGCCGATTGTCGGCCTGCCGGGGACGATTGACAATGACGTTTGGGGATCCGACTATACAATCGGATGCGATACGGCCGCCAATACGATTATTGACGCGATCAATAAGCTGCGCGATACGGCTTCGGCACATCGCCGCGTCATCGTCCTTGAGGTTATGGGACATCATTCCGGCTGGCTCGCGATGATTTCCGGTATTTCGGGCGGCGCAGAGTATATTCTGACGCCGGAAACGCCGTATGACCTTGATGCGATCTGCGCGGATATGACGGAAGCCTACAAAAAAGGTAAACGTTACATCCTTGTTGTCGTCGCGGAAGGCGCAGGCAGTGCACAGGATATCGGCAAATATATCGCGGAAAAAACGCAGCTTGATACGCGCGTATCCGTTCTCGGATATATCCAGCGCGGCGGTTCGCCGACCGTTATCGACCGCGTCCGCGCCAGCCAGCTCGGTGAGCAGGCGGCTCTCGCATTGATTTCCGGCCTTTCGGATATCGTTTTCGGCTACAGCAAAGGCCGCGTCGTCTCGATCGGTCTTCACGATGCCGTCAATAACAAAAAAGAACTCGATCCGGAATTTGCGCGCCTGTCGCGTGTCCTGTTCTGAGATTGTTTCACGTGAAACAAGGAAAATCCGCTGTCATTTGGCAGCGGATTTTTTTAATGTCGTTTTTTCTGTACGCTGTAGTTTTGCGCGATTTCCTGCATAAGGCCGGGGATGATGTCATCGATGCGGGCAACTTCGATGCTTTCCGTGCGGAAGTAGCCGAACAGACCTTTATCGCGGCCGAGGTAATTGGCGCGCAGGCGGTCGCGGAACTGCGTGGCGAGATAGGAATTTTCGCCGCCCGAGCGCATCGCGTCATCGCAGTCCTCGAGCGCTTTGCGCGGCGAATGACGCAGATTTTTTTCCATCGCACGTGTCAAAAGCGCGGGCCAGTAATGACGGTCTTTTTCGAGTGCCGTCGTGCAGAGTGACTCGGCTTCGTAAAACGTACTGTCTTTGTAAGCGCTGTAGAGGAGGACGAGAGCCTTTTGCGTGTAAAATGCCGGATTTTTACTGTCTGTGCGGATCGCTTCGTCGGCGTAGCGGACGGCATTTTCCTCGTCATTCTGTCCAAACGCGGCGACGCTCATGAGGTAGGGAAGCTGCCCCGTGACGACGCCGTTGCGTTCTTTTTTGATCTGTTGCAGCTTCCAAATTGCTTGATTGTAATGACCTTCGATGATGAGGTCGCGGCAGCCGGCAAGCTCAGCATTTAACAGCATATCTCCCGTGCCTTCGCGTTGGAGACGGCGCTTTTTGATGTCGGCGTTCTTCGCTTTTTCCTCGTCAAGCTGCTGCTGCAGGCGGTCGATCGTAAGCTCGCGTTTGAGCAGCCCTTCAAAACTGCTGTCGTCAACCGTGACGACGACGTTCGCTTCAACGATGAGGGTGCCGTTCGAAAATGTTTTGTTGAACTGACAATCCTCGACCTTGAGGATCTGTGCGGCGAGTACGTGGATCTGATCATCCGTCACCTGCATATTTTTCGTTGCCGTATAGGAACGGATATAAACCCCGGCTTGTTCCGCGGCATTTCGAAGCGCCTGATTGCGTGCGGCATCTTTCGCGCCCGCGATCGTGTCGTTTTCGCCCATTTGGCAGACTCCCGTGGCGTGGATCGTCTGAATCGCCGCATCAGCCGGCGCCGCGCTGAAAAAAATCCCCGCAGCAAGACAGAACGCCGCGGCGGTTCGTTGAAGTTTCATGTAAGGTTTTCCTCCGTTCCGTCAAAGTATCAGTCTCTATATTATATCATATTCCGCGAGTGTAGTGGCGGATTGATCGAATGGGGATGCAAAGGACCGGAAGATTGTTTCACGTGAAACATTGAAAATCTCCCAGAAATAGTATAAAATTGGGAGAAAAGAACCGATTTAGGGAGAAAGGAGCGACAGGATGCGCAGGGAATTTGACTATACGGTATTGGCTAAGGAAACTTGGGATGCGGAAATCCTGTCTTATGTGGCCAAGATTCACGAATACAAAGGGAAACAGGAATTATTTCTTCGGCAGAAACCGGTCGAACTGCAGCGACTGATTGAGATCGCGAAAATTCAAAGTACGGAAAGTTCCAACCGGATCGAAGGGATTGTCACGACGAATCCGCGCCTGCATCAGTTGATGGCGGATAAGACGACGCCGCGTAACCGTGACGAAGAAGAAATTTTGGGCTATCGGAATGTACTCGCGCTCGTTCATGAGAATTATCCGTATATCCCCGTCACGCCGAACTATATTTTGCAGCTGCACGGCGAAATGCTGAAATATACCGGCCTCGGCTACGGCGGCAGATTTAAAAATGTCCCGAATGAAATTGACATGATCACGAAGGACGGGGAAAAGGTTGTTTTGTTTCAGCCGACGGAGCCGTATGAGACGCCGGAAGCCGTCCGGATAATTTGTGACAGTCTGCGATTGACAGCAGGGAAAGAACTCATCGATCCGCTGATCCTGATCCCCTGTTTTATTCTCGATTTTCTCTGCATCCATCCGTTTAATGACGGCAACGGCAGAATGAGCCGGATTCTTACGCTTCTGCTGTTGTATCGGAGCGGATACCTCGTGGGGCAGTATGTCAGTATCGAGAAAGCGATTGCCGACACGAAGGAATCGTATTACAAAGCCCTTGCCGATGCCGATCGGGGCTGGCATGCGGGGGAAAATGATCCCCGTCCGTTTATCCGGTATATGCTGGCCGTTATTCTTTCGTGCTATCGGGATTTTGAAAACAGAGTTGCGGTTACCGATCCAGCAGGGGCGCGCAGTACCGCGTATGATCTCGTCAAAGCCTGCGTCAATCGCAAAATCGGTACGTTTACCAAGCAGGAAATCCTGCAGGAATGTCCGCGTGCCGGGAAATCCTCGGTTGAGTCTGCCCTGAAACAGTTGACGTCAGAAGGACATATCGTCAAATTGGGAGCCGGAAGGGCGACGCGGTATGTGCGGAACGGGGAATCGTGATTGTTTCACGTGAAACAATGCCGTTTTACGTCAGTCCGCGGCAATAGGCAATTAAATATTCGAGTGCGGGTGTGAGGTGTTTGTCTTTGTGCAGGACGAGGCGGAAATCGCGCTGAAACGAGAGGCCGGAGAGGGGAATTTCCTTTAACCGGCCTTTATCGAGTTCGCGGGAAACGGCGTGGCGGGAGAGGACGCTGACGCCGAGTCCGTATTCGACGGCGGTTTTGATGTCAGCGGTATTATTGAAAACACCGGCAATGTGATACGGGATATGGCGGCTGCGCATAACCTGTTCAAAGAGCAGTCTCGTGCCGCTGCCTTCTTCGCGCAGGTAAAAGGGCAGGGAAGGGAGCGTTTCTGTCGTGATTGTGTCAATATCCGTGTCGGGATCTGCAACTAAAATAAGTTCGTCCCGCATAAACGGCTCTTCGGTCAAATACGGAGAGTGGATTTCTCCTTCGACGAGGGCGGCGTCAAGGGTGTCATTCAGTAACATTTTTTCGAGATGCGAGGTATTGTGAATGACGGAAACGTGTTTCGTCTGCGGGCGATTTTCGCGCAGATGACGCAGAAAGTCGAGCAGGACGACTTGTCCGACCGTGATACTCGCGCCGAGGCGTAAATACTCCTGTCGTCCCGCCGTGCGCATCGTCTGCTCGGTTTCGTCGCGCAGGGACAGAATTTGACGCGTATAGTGCAGCAGCGTTTTTCCTGCGTCGGTGAGATAGAGTCGTTTTCCCAGCCTGTCAAAGAGGCGCGTGTCATAGTGTTCCTCGAGTTCCTTGATCGCCTGGCTGACGGAAGGTTGTGTCATATGCAGTTTTTCCGCAGTCCGCGTCATGCTGTTTTGTTCGCAGACGGCGAGGAAGATTTCCCAGTGCCTTAGTGTCATCGTTTTTCTCCTGATCATTGTTCGAAACGGCGGTTTTCTCTATTTTATCATAAGTAAATACCTATGTGTTTGATTCGATAATATAATTTCACAAATACATAGGGAGTGAGTATACTATCTTTGACATGAAAAATAAATCATCATTTTGGGAGTGATAAACGTGGGGAACATCTTTCATATCGATTACCGACGGTGGAGCGTCGGTATGATTTTGACTTTGCTCTGTTCGCTGGCGGCGCAGTCGCTCGCGGGACTGCCGGGATTTTCCTTGATCGGTCATCTGGTGTTGGCGCTGATTCTCGGCATGCTGATCCAGCTTTATCAGCCGCTGACACTTTCGGCGCGCGAAAGTACCGGTTTTATCGCGAATAAGTTTCTGCGGGCCGGCATTATCCTGTTGGGATTTAAACTGAACCTTGTCCTGCTCATGGGAGCGGGGATTAAAAGTCTCGAAGCCGCCGTCGTTATCGTGACGGTCATGATCGCCTGCAATTATGTTGTCGCGCGGTATTTATTTAACGTCGAGCATACGCTTTCCCTTCTTACGGCATGCGGATGCAGTATTTGCGGCGCCGCTGCAGTTATGGGAATTTCCAATACGGTCAAGGCAAAAGCGGACGATTCGGTGCTTGCCGTCGCAATCGTCGCGATTATGGGAACGGTCTTTACACTCATTGAGATTTCCCTCATTCCGGTTTTGGGCTTTTCGCCGGAACAGTTCGGTACGATGGCCGGACTCAGTTTACATGAGATCGCCCACGCGGTTGCGGCAGGAAGCAGTGCCGGTCCGGTCGGAACGGACAGTGCGATTATCGCAAAACTTTCCCGCGTGCTGCTTCTCGCGCCGGTGGCTGTGATCATCGGCCTTTGGGAAGCACGCCGCAACAAAAAGTCAAATGACGGCTCGAAAATGACCGTCCCGATCCCCTGGTTCATGGGCGGATTTATTCTTGCAAGCGCGATCGGCTCGTATGTTCCGGGCGTTGACGCGGCTGTTCCGTTCCTCGTCAAACTCGCGTATCTCCTCCTGGGCATGGCGATGGCGGCACTGGGCATCAATGTCAATTTCAAAGTCATCCGTCATAACGGAGCGCGTCCGATGACAAGTGCGTTCCTTTGCTCGATTGTCATTCTCGGACTGGCCTGGAGCCTCGTTACGTTCTGGTTTTGATACAATCAGCCGTTTTATACGGCACAATTCGATAAAAGCATGTCACGAAGTGATGTTCTCGTGACATGCTTTTTTCATTATCATAAAAACATCAACAGGAAAATAACGGATAACAGCGAAAGGGACAGACGGGGAGAGATGGGGATGAAGCATTTTACACTGGACGGAGAGTATGCATCGTTTTGCGGGACTCGGATTTGACGTCATTTTTCCGGGCCTCGCTTTGAGCATGTGATAACGGAAAAGAAAAGGCAGCAAGCAGACAATGAAGATTCATTGCCGGTTTGCTGCCTTTTGACGTTAAAATCACTTATGCGTTGAGTGCCTGATCGATGCCCTTGGCGAGCTGATCGGCGCAGGATGTTCCGCGTGCGCCGCAGAGATTGCCGCGCAGGATATCCGCGACGTGTTTTGCGTCGGCACCTTCGACGAGTTTGCCGACCGCTGCCGTGTTACCCGGGCAGCCGCCGAGGAATTTGACGTCACGGAGCTTCCCGTCATCGTCAATCGCAAATGTAATCTGACGTGCGCAGGTTCCCTGCGTCTTGACTTGATATGCCTTCATTGAAACAGTCTCCTATATACGATAATGTTACGGTTTATGTTCTATCATACCATAAAAATCACGGCAGGTCTCATCTGATATACAAATTTTCGGATCCTGTTCAGGCGGTCTGCATGACGATAAACAGGACTTCGCCGAGAGATTGTGAGGTTCTTCGAAGTCCCGTGGCCAGTACCCGGATATAATTCCCCGAGCGGGACTGGATGAGGAAATAGCCGTGAAAGTCACGGGCTGCCGTATAAAACGTTTTTCGATCATCTGGGTGGAATGTCTGCAACATATCATGGGGAACTCTTTGACATTGCCCTGTGTTGTAATGACATAATCCTTGGTCGTTTGGTACGTTTCGGCGCGTAAATACTGTTGTTCCTGTCGGTGAACCAGCAGCAGGGAACCGGCGAGGAAGGCAGCCAGTAAAATACTGCCGATTACGGTATAAATCAGGCCGTTCCTTTCATTCAATTTCATTGTTTTCACCGACCGTTTCGTTTATTTATAGTTATTAATTTACATAATCTCTTATATGATACCACAGTTTGCAGAACTTTCGGGAAAGATTTTTCCGGATAATGCCGCGAATTGATTTTGTCGCCGTGGTGTCAAATCGGTACCTTGTATTTTTGCCGTCAATTTGTTATACTGTTATCGACATATGTCGGAAATAAAAACGGAGGTGATCCCCATGGCAAGACCGATTCGCTGTTGTGAATGTCAACCAAAAAGTGAGCCACCTGCTCACGAATTTTTGAGCCACTCATGCTCATGAAAAAGTGAGCCACCTGCTCACGAATTTTTGAGCCACTTAAGCATTCGTCATC
>CACXCC010000098.1 GCA_902766015.1 uncultured Veillonellaceae bacterium | reverse complement strand
GACCGCCGAATAGGCGGCTTAGAAACATAGCCGTTCGCGTCGTTTTTCCTGACTGCTATTGACCGCCGAATAGGCGGCTTAGAAATTCTCGTTTAGCAAGTTCGCCCATTCTTTTAATATTGACCGCCGAATAGGCGGCTTAGAAATGATCGACGCACGCCGCGATGTCATCGTCAATATTGACCGCCGAATAGGCGGCTTAGAAAATGTTCCCGCGCCAATGTGGAGGATATAAAAAATTGACCGCCGAATAGGCGGCTTAGAAACGGAGGACGAACTCGCAGCAGCCGCAGAGAACATTGACCGCCGAATAGGCGGCTTAGAAATCGGAGCAGTCCGAAGTCAAGGCGAAAGTGAAATTGACCGCCGAATAGGCGGCTTAGAAATAAAGGAAGGGAAGGACGTGCCACCACTGACGAATTGACCGCCGAATAGGCGGCTTAGAAAGTCTATCCGGCGGAATTGATTCTAGCAAATCCATTGACCGCCGAATAGGCGGCTTAGAAAAGAATTACATTGATCGTGTTCTGGATTACAGTATTGACCGCCGAATAGGCGGCTTAGAAATCGAAATTGTCCGAAAGGAGCCGCCCGCTGCGATTGACCGCCGAATAGGCGGCTTAAGGGATTGTGTTCTAAGATTCAATTTGCAGCTGCACAATCTTCACCATCCCACACCAATCTGCGATCCACATGCTTATCTTCGTCACAAACCCGAGTCCCGTTTTATCGATATCGCGGTAGAACGGTTCTTCGGCGATAACAGAGACGCCGCCGACTTTTGCGGCGAATTCTTTGGCGGAATTGACGTAGAAGAACATTTTCGCGTCCGCGTGGCCGATGGTTTTCATGTATTTTCGCCGCATCATTGTCATGCCGCTTTTGTTCACCGCGTCGAAGAGGAGCTCGATATCACCGTGCCCGCGGAGCATGCGGATGAGGGAAAGGATCTGCGATTCTTCGAAGTAATAGAAAAATCCGCTTGCCGTGATCAGGAGCGGCGCGTCGGGATAGTTTTTGCGGACTTCATTCAGCCAGTCCGTTTGAAATGCGTCACACCCAATATACGTTTCACGTGGCGGTTCCGGGAGGAGGTTTCTCCGGTATGCGATGACATGGGGGAGATCAACGCCATACCAATGTGTATGTCCGTTATCCATGCGGTAATACGTTGTTTCGAGTCCGACGCCGAGCTCAACAATGACGCCGTCCGGTTTTCTTTGCAGGAAATCCGCGATGCGGCGATCCATGTCAGCGGAGCGGGACGCCGAGGCGAGGTAAGTGTACTGCGTTTGGGTGTCATTTGACGTAATATGTTGCGGCAGACGGGATTTCAGTCCCAGAGCTTTCTTGTCATACAGGATTGACGGGAAGTTTTCGCTTGCATAAATTCGACCGAGCAGGGGGACGAAGAGCGTGTCCTCGATGACGCCGAGTTCTTTTTCAACCATAAATTACACCTCACTTTCGTTGATAACGACTCTCTTCTATTGTAACAGATAGCCGTTGAAATTTACCTGTGTGAGGCAATATTAATTCGGGAAATTTTATATTAATTTAAAATAACTATTGTAATTTACAAGAATTTTTCATTTTACTTTCAGCTTCATCCTTTACGATGTATATAACAAAATTACACCAAGGAGATGATTATATGAAACTCAACTGGAAGAAAATGGTCCCGATGATGGCTCTCGGCGTCGCTTTGATGGGGAACGGCGCGGTTTCCGAGGCTGCTGTTCCGCAAAGTGAACTCGTTCTCGGCGGCATCGAGTATAACGCGTCGCGTGCGTACCTCGAAAGCGTTTACGGCACGCCGACCGAGGATGAACTCAAACATTCGACGTTGTTCGCCGGTGAAGTCCGCGAGCTGGAGTACGGCGATTCGTTCGAGCTGCTGCTCGTTGACAACATGGTTCAGAATATCGAGATTTCGCGTCATAACGGCATCAAGACGCCGAAGGGCATCGAGGTCGGATCGACGCTCGCTGACGTCAAAGCCGCTTACGGCGAGCCGGACCGTGTCCGCCACAATGACTATATTTACTATGTCGACGGCAACATGGATCTCGGTTTTGTCTTTGAAATCGAAAACAATAAAGTTACGGAAATCGAAGCCGGTCTTATCCGCTGATTTCCCGGCATATAGGAAAAAGGGTTACGACCTGAGTGATACGGTTCACTCGAGTCGTAACCCTTTTTGACATTTGTTGACGGTGGAATAGTATTGGTGGTATGGTGTTTATTGGGACTTTTAGGGAAGTGCGGGGGCTTTGTCGTCATTCATATCGCCGTAAAGCAGCGAAGACGAAATAGCGCGCCAGCGGTCCTGCATGCTGTCGAGTTTTCCCGTCACTTTTTGGCATTGACGTTTGCTGAGTCCCAAAGACTCGAGTGTCGAGGCAATGAGGTTTCGGCAGTTATGTTGTCGTTCGCCTTCGGGGTGAACGTAAAAAGACGTGATGTAGTCTCGCACGCGCATGAGGAGCGCCGCGATGTACGGTTTGACACTTGCCGCGTCAATGTCAGAGTTCGATAGAATCCGTTTCAGGATCGCGGTGTTGCGGTTGACGGCAAATTCAAATGTTCCCGGCTTCATGTAGGTTTCGCAGTAAATTTCCCGGATCATGCTATCGTGCTCTACGGCAGCCATTTCGACGGCGAGAATTGCGGCATAGCGGAACTCCGGGGATTCGCCCGCAAAGTCCCGGTTGACGGTGCTGACGACGCGATCTGTCAGATCGCTGACAACAGCCTGTAGAACCATGTCTTTACTGGTAAGGAACTGGTAGAGACTGCCCTGCGTTACGCCCGATGCACGAATGATCTGGCGGAGGGTTGTTTTTTGATATCCCTGCCGGATAAGTAGAACTTTCGCAGCTTGAAGAACTCGTTGCCTTACCTGATCAAGATTTGCTGACATAAAGAACCCTCCTTTCTGACGGTTTCTTTTGCTTGTGGAACGTGTTTTAATTTCGTACCTATATTATATATCGGATTCCCAACGAATACAATAACTTCGAAGATTAAATTTACTATAAATTAGGATTATTGTCCTATAACTGATATTGAACCGGTCTTAAACAAAAGTGATGACAAAATAGAGGAATTGAACCATATGGGTCGAATTTTAGATTAGGGACAAGATTTGTCGTAACAAATGAAACGGTTTCTCAATCACAGATTTGCTAAGATAAAATGAAGATAGTTTTGACATCAGAAAGGAAGAGTCGATATGGCAAAGGTCATCGATTTCAGTAATAATATCCGCTCGCTGCTCACCGCGTATCCGGAACTCCGCGAAATCCTGCAGAATGCGGGCTTTCGCGAGCTCGTCAGCGATCAGTCCGTGAAGCTCATGGGCGAGATTATGACGATCCCGCGCGCGGCAAACGTCAAGAATATTGACATGGGAGAGCTCAAAAAGACGCTTGAAAGTAAAGGGTTTACGGTCAAGGAGAGCGATGCGCAGACGCGTCAGGAACGCCTGCGCGGGATGCTTCAGCGTCTTCATGCGGGCGAGTCGGTCGAGTCCGTGCGTCGGGATTTTACGAAGGAGTTCAAGGACGTTTCGGCCGAGGAAATCGCGACGGCGGAACAGGGACTCATCAAGGGCGGCGTGCCCGTGCAGGATGTTCAGCGTCTCTGCGATCTGCATTCGGCGCTGTTTCACGAGAACGGTGAACCGGGATGTCATCCGCATGTCATGGTCCGCACGGAGTCGGGCATGGAAAGCCTGCCGTCGCATCATCCGCTCCGCTTTTTGCAGCGGGAGAATCAGGCGCTCCTCGATGCCGTTGACGCGGCACAGCAGGCAGTCAAAAACGGCGCTCCCGACGCGATCCCGGCGTTTATCCGCCTCAATGCGATTCGCGGTCATTATGCGGCGAAGGAAGAACTCCTCATGTCGTTCCTCTACGATTACGGCGTGACGGGACCGTCCCAGGTTATGTGGGGCGTTGACGACGAAATCAAACGCGAAATCGGCACGGTGACGTCGGCGCTGAAGGATGACGCGGATAATCTCGCGCTTTACAGCGGGCGCATGACGAAGATTTTCGAGCGGATTCGCGAGATGGCGGTCAAGGAGGATCGGATTCTCTTCCCGCTGAGTCTGCGTTTCTTTACGAAGGAGCAGTGGTACCGGGTTTACGGCGATCTGCCGGAGATGGGCAATCCGTTTGGCATTGACCTTGAACCGTGGCATGAGGCCGAGGATTGGCTGAAGAAGCGTGATGCCGCGGCGCTTGACGGCAAGATTAAACTCCCGACGGGGGAACTGACGCTGCGTGAGCTCGGTCAGATTTTTGCGCTGATGCCGGTTGACATTACGTATATTGACGCGACGGATACGGTGCGGTTCTTTATGAATGAGGGACGTGTCTTTACGCGCCCGAAGACGGCTCTCGGACGCGATGTGTTCCGTTGTCATCCGCCGGAGATTATCCCGGTTGTGCGTCAGCTTTTGAGTGATTTTAAGGCAAAGCGCCGCGATCATCTGCAGGTGTTCCGCCGCATTAAGGGGATGCCGGTGAGTGTTCGATATCAGGCGATTTATGACGATGAAGGGAATTATACCGGCACGGTCGAGTTCGTTCAGAATTTGACGGATGCGGTCGCGGCGTTTACGAAACGGAAATAACGGATGTCGGTTTACCCGAACATATACATTGAAATTTCTGCGGTTTTCTTGTATAATTAGGGAAAAGCAGATTTTTACGGAGGCGATACTTTATGATTCGTATGGTACCTTTTAATCGTCGGGAAAGCATGGAAAACGGCCGTGAGACGCTGGAGCGCGTGCGCGACTTCCTGGCAGACCGTTCCTGCAATCCGATCGGCCGCGTCAGCGGTGCGCTCTTCCCGTTCCGTGTTGACGTCATTGACAACGAGTCGAGCTATGAAATTTTTGCAGAACTGCCGGGCTTTACGAAGGAACAGGTTACCGTCTCCTATGATGATGACACGGATTACCTGCACATCAAGGCGGAACGTCCGGACCCGGAGATCGAGGTCAAATACGTATACCGCGAACGTCAGACGGGCAAGTTCGAGCGTGTCTTTGAGATCGATGACATCGATGAGGAGCAGGTTGCCGTATCGTATGAAAACGGCGTACTGCATGTTGTCCTGCCGAAAGCGGGCGGCAAAAACCAGAAAGTATTCGATATCCAGTAACGGATGACGAAGGCGAAGCCCTTCATTTCGCAAGAAGGTACCGGAAACGGGACCCGCGGAGTGGAGGGCTTTCTTTGTCGGAAATGACAGTCACGGAGGAAAGGAACGATAGTATGATAGCAAATCCGCAACAGGAGATGATAAAGCCGGAGGATCTCGCAGCAAGGCAGCTGGAGCTCCTCAAAAAACAGGTCAAATGGGCGGCGGAGAAGAGCCGCTTTTACCGCGAGAAGTTCACGGCGGCGGGCGTTACGGCGAAGACGATTCAGTCGCTTGAAGATATTGAAAATCTGCCGGTGACGGAGAGCCTGGAGCTTGCGGGACGCGCGTATGACCGGCTGACGATGCCGCTTTCGTCGGTTTTGCGTATGGGACGCGCGGAAGGGCAGCTCGCATTTTACGGGCAGGGAGATATCGGGCGTCATGTCGAGACGATGACGCGCGCGCTTGTCGCGGCGGGACTGCATAATGCGTCGGTTGCGGCGCTGATCGGCGATTTGGCGGACAGTCGGCTTCTCGATGTTCAGTATGCGCTGGAGTTTGTCGGCGCGGCGGTTTTTGCCGCGGGAGCGGATGCAGCCGCGTGGTCTGAGGCGCTTGACGTCGGGGCGGATACGCTGATCGGGTTTGAAGCGGATCTCGTTCGCCTCGAGGAGACACTGCGCGCGCAGGGAGAGACGATTGCGGATGCGCCGTGCCGCAGGATTATTTGTCTGCAGCCGGACGGTTTGACGTCAAACCATCGCGGCAAGTGGGAACGCGAAGGCAAGAAAGTCACGGTTCTTTATGCGCCGGCGTCTCTCGGCGCGGCGGGATTTTTCTATCCGTGCAGTGAGGGCGGCTGTCATTTGGCGGCGGATTATTATCTCGCGGAACTGCTCGATGAGGAAGGTGACGCAGCGGATGAAGGTGAACTCTATCTGACGTCACTGCAGGCCGAGGCGATGCCGCTCTTACGTTGGCGTACGGGAATTTATCTGCGGCGTGTCAAGGATCCGTGTGATTGCGGGCGTACGGCGCCGTGTTATCTGGCGTTCGGAAACCGTTGAGTTTTGCGAGAGGAGACAATTATGCGCTTTTTGCATACAGCTGACTGGCATCTCGGGAAACTGTTCGGGCGGCGGTATATGACGGAAGATCAGGCGTACGTGCTCGAGGCATTTTTTGACCTCGTGCACGAAAGCCGTGTTGACGCCGTGGTGATCGCGGGGGATATTTACGACCGCAGTGTGCCGCCGGCCGAGGCTGTGAAGCTGTTTAACGAGGTTTTGACGCGGCTTGTTCTTGACGTCAAAGTACCCGTGTTTTTTATCGCAGGGAACCATGACAGTGCGGCGCGGCTCGATTTCGGCAGCCGGCTTTTTGAGCGTGCCGGCGTTTATCTGCGCGGTGTCATTGACGCGTCGGTTACGCCGATCGTGGTGCCGGATCCGTTTGGTGACGTGTATATTTCGCTCATTCCGTTCTGTGATCCGCCGTCGGTGCGCGAGGCGTTCGGACTCGAGAAAACGCCGTCCTTTGACGAGGCGATGGGGCTTGTCGTCAAACAGGCAAGGGAGGGGATCCCCGAGGGCGCGAGGAGTATTGCCGTTGCCCATGCGTTTCTCGCGGGCGGACTCGCATCAGAGTCGGAGCGTCCGCTTTCCGTCGGGGGCACGGATGCCGTGAGTCCCGCGCATTTTGCGGATTATTCGTATACGGCACTCGGACATCTGCATCGGCCGCAGAAGGCGGGCGGCGAGACGATCCGTTACTCCGGATCACTGCTCAAATATTCGTTTGACGAGGCGGCGCAGAAAAAAGGCGTGCTCATCGTTGACATGGACGAAAAGGGTGAGGTCAGCGTCGAAACGGTGCCGCTGACGCCGAAACATGACGTGCGTATCGTAAAGGGATTCATGGACGAGATTCGAAACGGCAGTGACGAACTGCCGCTTGACGACTACGTGCGCGTCGATCTTTTGGACGAAGTGCCGGTGCTCAATGCGTACGAAAAATTGTCGGCGATCTATCCGAATCTGCTCGGCATCACGCGGCCGAATGTTCATGTCGGTGACAGTCAGGGCGCGCGCCGCGAACCGCGCAAGGAGTCGGAAGTTGCGTTGTTCGGTGATTTTTTCCAGGAAATGGCGAAGGAGCCGCTCACGGAGGCACAAAGAAAAGAGCTCATTTCCTGTATCGAGGAAGTGCGGCGGGAAGAGAGGGATGACGGATGAGACCGATTCAACTCAGTATGCAGGCCTTCGGTCCCTATGTGGGACGGCAGGATCTTGACTTTACGGAAGGGCTCGCGGGCGAATCGTTTTTCCTCATTCACGGCGCGACGGGCGCGGGCAAGACGACGATTCTCGACGCGATTTGTTTTGCGCTGTACGGCAAGGCAAGCGGACAGGACCGCACGGGGACGATGATGCGCGCGGGTCTGGCTGACGCGAAAACGGAGACGTTTGTCGAGTTCACGTTTGCCTTGGGGGCGAAAACGTATCGGATTTATCGGCGCCCGGCGTATCGGCGTCTGGGATATAAGTCGGATACGACGGCAAAGGCCGAACTTTGGCAGCTCGAAAACGGGGAGGAAAAGCTCCTCGCGAGCCGTTATACGGATGTCAGCGAGTATGTGGTGACGCTGCTCGGCTTTGAATGTGAGCAGTTCCGTCAGGTCGTTTTGCTGCCGCAGGGGGAGTTTCGCCGGTTTTTGACGGCCAATTCCCAGCAGCGCGGCGCGATTTTGCAGGCGCTGTTTCAGACGGATCATTACCGCCGCATCGAGGAAAAACTCGGGGAGCGCGCGGGCGATCTCAGCAGCCGCGTCAACAAATGCCGCGAGAAAAAAGAGCAGCAGCTCGCGGAAGCGGGCGTGAGCACGACGGAAGAACTCGACGAGACGATTCGGGCGCGGGAGGACGAACGGAAAACGCTCGCGCTTGACGTCGCCGCGAAACAGGATTTGCGGCAGCGGAAAAATAACGAACTGCAGCAGGGGCGCGAGCTTGACGGTCATTTTCGGCGCTATGCGGAGCAGCAGCGGATTTACGCGGAGCATTTGGCAAAACTGCCGACGCAGCAGGAGTTTGCCGCGCATCTTGAACGCGCGCAGAAAGCGGCGGCGCTTCAGGATAAGGATCTTCAGGCCCGGCGTGACGCGCATATGCTCACGGAGCGCAGTCAGACGGTAACGCTCCGCGAGAAAGCGTCAAAGGAAGCCGATGCGGCCGCGAAAACGGCCGAAGCCGCCTTTGCCGCGGAGGAAGCGCGCGTCGGTGAGCGTCAAACGGCGGAGGCGAACTGTCAGGAACTCGCGCGCTATGCCGAGTTGCTGGACGGAATCGCGTCGCTGCGCACGGAAACGGAAGCGGCCGTCAAACATGCCGCGTCACTCGTGTCAAAAGCGCAGAATGCGGCGGAAACAGCTGCAGATTTGCAGCAAAAACAGGAAACGCTTCGCACGCAGGAACGCGAACTGCTCCGGAGTTCTGCGGGCGCGGCGGGACTCGAACAACGGCGGAGTCGTTTGACACGGGAACTCGAGCAGCAGAGGGAACTTTCCGTTTTGACGGCGAAAATCACGTCAGTTGCTGACATGTACAAGAAAGCCGCGGCACAGTCCGAACGGGATAAGGAAAAAGCCGTCGAAGCACGGAAATATTTCCTGCGTTTGCAGGAACTCTTCCGTGACGGTCAAGCCGCGCATCTTGCCGCGACGCTTGCGGACGGGAAACCGTGTCCCGTCTGCGGTGCCGTGCATCATCCGCATCCCGCTGTCGGCGAATTGACGGTCAGTGAAACGGAACTCGACGCGGCGGAAAAAACGGCGGATCAGGCCGCCGAACGCGCGAGTGCATCTGCCGTTTCCGCCGCGGAACAGGCGCAGTCTCTCCGTCAGTTGCGGGAAGACGAGGCGGCGAAGCAGAAAACGGCAGTTGCGGCGTATGCTTCGCGTTTACGGGAAGAAGGAAAAAATGCCGACGTCACAGAGATGCCTTCAGAGGAAACGCTGCAGGCAGAACTTGCAGGCGTCAACGCCGCCATTCGTGACCTGTCGAACCGTCAGCGTCAGGCCGCGACGATCGGACAGAAACTCCAGCAGATTGCCGTATCCCTTCGCCGTGCGGAAGAGGACGAAAAACGACTCCGCGACGCCGCGCAGGAAGCGGAACGAAAATCCCAGCGCCTGCAGGCGACGCTCGACGAAAAGTCGCGTCAAATCCCGGATGCTTACGCAGAAAAATCCGCTCTGCAGCGGGCGATTCACGCCGCACAAATACTGGTGTCGGAACTCAATCGTCGTCATCGTCAGGCAGCGGAACAGCGTCAGAAAACCGGCGAAACGGCCGCGGCGGCAAGAACGGCATTTCTTCAGGCACAGCAGGAAGAAACGTCAGCCGTCAAACGCGCCGCCGAAAGCCGGGACACGTTCCTTAATGCCGTCAAAACGGCGGGATTTGCGGATGAAGCGGAATATCGGGAGATTATCGGCGGCAACTGGGGAAACGAATCATATCGGGATACCGTTGCCAAACGTATACAGGATTTTCAACAGGAAATGCGCGATGCAAAAAAAGCCTGCGCGGATGAAGAGTCCATCCTTAAAGACAAAACAAAGCCGGATCTCGCGGCGCTCGAACAGGCAGCCGTGTCAGCCGATCAGGCATGGCAGGACGCGCTCACACGTCAGGTGACATGTCAGGAGGAGCAGAAAAACCTCGCGAAGCGCCGAAAAGCAGTGGAGAAACTCGACAAAGAAACGGCAGAGCTCGAAGAAACGCATCAAGTCATCGGCCGTCTCGCCGAGGTCGCCAACGCCGTTTCGCCGTACCGCATCCATTTTCAGACGTATATTCAGCAGTCGATTTTCGGTGACGTCATGGAGGCCGCAAATCAGCGCCTCACGGCAATGAGCGGCGGGAGATATCATTTGCAGCCGGGCGGAAAAGCCGACGCACGCGGCTGGCAGGGACTTGAGCTCGAGGTCTTTGACGAATATTCGGGTCAGCCGCGCGAAACGAAGTCGCTCTCGGGCGGCGAATCGTTCCTCGCGTCACTCGCGCTCGCACTCGGCCTCGCCGATATCGTCCAGCAATACGCGGGCGGTGTCCGGCTTGACACGGTTTTCATCGACGAAGGGTTCGGTACGCTCGACAGCGAGACCCTTGACACGGCGATCGAAACGCTCGTCAATCTCCAACAGGGCGGCAACCGCCTCGTCGGCATCATCTCCCATGTCGAAGAACTGCGTCAACGCATCCCCGTACGCCT
>CACXCC010000097.1 GCA_902766015.1 uncultured Veillonellaceae bacterium | reverse complement strand
GGATAAATTCCATGGGGTCGGCAAATTTGACACGAAAACAGGCAAAGGTGCAAAGAAAGTCTGCGCGCCGTCGTATACGTCCGTATTCAGTCAGGCACTCATCGATCTTGCCAAAGACAATAAAGATATTGTCGTGATCACGGCGGCCATGCAAAGCGGCACGGGACTCAAAGCGTTCGGAAAAGCGTATCCGAAACGCATGTTCGATGTCGGTATCGCCGAGGAACACGCCATGACGCTCGCCGCAGGACTTGCCGCGGGCGGAAAACATCCGGTTATTGCCCTGTATTCAACGTTTGCGCAACGCGCGTATGACCAGATGATTCACGATGTCTGCCTGCAGAATCTCCCCGTGACGATCTGTCTTGACCGCGGCGGACTCGTCGGGGCGGACGGTCCGACGCATCACGGCGTTTTTGACCTCTCGTATTTGCGCGAAATGCCGCATATGACGGTTTTCGTGCCGAAAGACGAAGAAGAACTGCGTCAAATGCTCTCAACTGCCGTCAAAATGCCGTCACCGACCGCCATACGCTATCCGCGCGGCGCGGGACTCGGCGTGCCGCTTTCGGAGGGCTTTACGGGTGTTCCCGTCGGCAAGGCCGAAGTGCTTCGACCGAAAGGGGATCTCGCGATTCTCGCCGTCGGTACGATGGTTGATAAGGCCGTCAAAACTGCGGATATTCTCGAAAAACAGGGCATCAAAGCCGCTGTCGTTAATATGCGCTTTGTCAAACCGCTTGACACGAAAGTATTGACGCAAATGGCAAATCAGGCAAAACTCCTCATTACGATGGAGGAAAATGTTCTCGCCGGCGGCTTCGGCTCCGCTGTCGCGGAAGCGCTTGCCGATCTTGACCTGACTTGTCCTTTGCTGCGTTTTGGTATTCCGGACCGCTTTATCGAGCAGGGAACGCAGGACGAAGAACTCGAAGACTGCGGACTTTTGCCGGAGCAGATGGCCCAAAGCATTACGGAACGCCTGAATCACGATACGGAGAAGGTATAAGGAATGGCAAAAGAACGACTCGATACGCTGCTCGTCGAGCGCGGACTTGCCGGCAGCCGCGAACGCGCAAAGCGCATGATTATGGCCGGTGAAGTCCTCGTTGACGAACAGAAAATTGACAAAGCCGGCACGATGGTCAAACCGGAGGCGAAAATCCGCCTGCTCGGTCATGACATCCCGTATGTCAGCCGCGGCGGACTCAAACTTGAGAAGGCGATGAAGGAATTCGGCGTGACGCTTGCGGGAAAAGCCGCGGCGGATATCGGCGCGTCAACGGGCGGATTTACGGACTGCATGCTGCAGAACGGTGCCGTCAAAGTGTTTGCGATTGACGTCGGTTACGGTCAACTCGCGTGGAAACTGCGCACGGATGAGCGCGTTGTCAATATGGAACGCACGAATATCCGTAATGTAACGCCGGAAATGATCGGTCAGCTGCTCGATTTCGCGTCGATTGACGTTGCGTTTATTTCCCTGACGAAAGTCCTGCCTGTCGCGTGGACGCTTCTTCAGCCGGAAGGGGAAATCGTCGCGCTCATTAAGCCGCAGTTTGAAGCGGGACGTGAACACGTCGGTAAAAAGGGCGTTGTACGCGATCCGAAGATCCATGAGGAAGTTATCCGCACGGTGCTCGCGTTTGCGCGCAGTCTCGGTTTTCATGTCGAGGCACTGACGTATTCGCCGGTCAAAGGTCCCGAGGGCAATATCGAGTACCTCGTACGTCTCGGCAAAGCGGAAAACGCGCCCGATGACGTGAGCGAAGATGATATTGTTACGGTCGTCCGTGATGCTCATGCCGATTTGGATCACTGAGCCGATGCTATTCGGAATAGGAGGGATACGATGAAGACGATCGCCGTTTATCCGAATATCGGCAAGAAAGAAGCGCCGCTCGTCCTCGAGCGCATCTTCGCCTTTTTTGCCGATAAACCGGTCCGGCTGATTTTGCCGAAGGATGAATCGCGGTTTTTTCGCCGGGAACGCTACGGTGTCGAAAATATTTGGCGCGAGCCTGCCGACATGGCTCTTTCCATCGGCGGCGACGGGACACTTCTCGGCGTCTGCCGCAGTTACGGGACACGATCCGTTCCCGTTTGCGGGATCAATATCGGTACACTCGGTTTTATGGCGGATATCGAGCTTGACGAACTCGAGACGAAATTGAATAAAATTTATACGGGTGATTACCGCATCGAGCATCGTCTGCTCCTGTCGGGATTTGTCAATTCGGGCGGTCACAAACGTTTCCTCGGTCATGCGATCAATGACGTTGTCATCGCCAAAGGCGGCGTTTCGCGTATGCTGCGTCTCGGTTTGCGGATTAATAAAACGCATCTCATCGATTATCAGGCGGACGGACTCATTATTTCGTCGCCGACGGGGTCGACGGCGTATTCGCTTTCCGCGGGCGGGCCGATTATGAATCCGATTGTCAAAGCACTTGTTTTGACACCGATTTGCGCGCATACGTTCAACATGCGCCCAATCGTTATCGATGAGAAAGATGTCGTTCACGTTAAAGTTGCCGCCATTCATCAGGATATCGTTGTGACATTTGACGGTCAGGAAAGTTACCGCCTGCTGCCGGGAGACGAGGTTATCGTCAGGAAATCCCGGGCACAGGCCCGTATCGTGAAATTTGAAGACAAGGACTACTACCAGATCCTGCGTACTAAGCTCTGGAAAAACGTCTGAGGGGTAGTCGAAAAGGGGGATACCAGCATGAAAAGCGTGCGTCACGCCATGATTAAAAATATTATCGAGCGCGAGGAAATCGAAACCCAGGAAGAACTCGCCGCTGCCCTACGCGAACATAAAATCAAAGTCACACAGGCGACTGTTTCGCGTGACATCAAGGAAATGATGCTGATTAAGGTTCCGGTCGGAGACGGGCGCTACCGTTATGCATCGCCGTTGCAGGAAAGTGTCCTCTTTTCCCGTGAGCGCATTTCGCGGCTGTTTCGCGACAGCGTGACCAGTATTGATGCGAGTGAAAATATCATTGTCGTCAAAACGCTGCCGGGCGGAGCCAATACCGTCGCATCCGCGATCGATTATGCAAAATGGCCCGAAGTCATCGGCACCGTCGCGGGCGATGACAACATCATCGTTGTCGTCAAGCCGAAAGAAGCGACGCCGGATATCGTGGCAAAGCTCAAAGACCTCAGCACGTTGTGAGGAGGAATTGCCTTTATGTTAAAATCCCTGACGGTTTGGAATTTTGCCCTGCTCAAACAGGTTCAGGTTGAGTTCGGCGACGGGCTCAATATCCTGACCGGTGAAACGGGCGCGGGCAAATCAATCCTCATTGACGCGCTCGGCGCGATTCTCGGACGCCGGATTTCGTCGGATGCAATCCGCACGGGCTGTGATTCGCTGCGCGTTGAGGCCGTCTTTACGTTAGAGGACGAGTCTGAAGCGCTCAAGTCATTTCTGGACGAGCAGGCCATTGAGCCGGAGGACGGAACGCTCATCATTACGCGTCAAATTCTGCGCACGGGACGCAATAACAATCTCGTCAACGGCTGTCATGTGACATTGACGCTCCTTAAACAGCTCGGTGCGCACCTCGTTGACGTTTACGGTCAGCATGACAGTCTGAGCCTGTTAAAAGAAGACAGCCAGTTCCGGCTCGTTGACGAGTCATCCGCTGACGTTCAGGATGCGCTTGACGTATATCAGCAGGCTTACCGCGCATGGCAGCAGGCGAAAAAAGATTTTGACGAGAAACAGCAGGATTCGCGCGAATACGCCCAGCGCCTCGATATGCTTCGTTGGCAGGCACAGGAAATCCGTGCGGCGCAGATTCAGCCGCATGAGGACGAAACGCTCGAAGCCGAAATCCGCAAACTCTCCCATGCCGAGAAAATCGCCTCGTATATCAGTGAGTCGCATGACATTTTCGAGGGAGGCGGCAAAACGGGGGAGGGGATCCTTACCGGGCTTTCCCGCATCCGCAAGAATCTCGAGGAGCTTTCGCGCTATGATGATACGCTCGCGAACGCGCAGAAGATCATCGAGGACGCCTCCATTTCCCTGCAGGAAGCGTCATATGAAGTGCGCGATTATGCGGAGAATATCGAGTTCAATCCCGCGCGCCTCGATCAACTGCAGTCACGTGCCGATGTACTTTATCGACTCGGGAAAAAATACGGCGGCAGTTCCGATGACGTGCTCGCGTATCTCGAGAAGATTGACGCGGAACTCCGTGCAATCGAAAACTATGACGCCGACATCGCCGAACTGGAGAAAAAACTGCAGGAACGCGAGGAAGATGTCCGCGGCAAAGCGAATCTGTTGACACGTGCGCGCAAAAAAGCGGCCAAGCAACTCGATAAAGCCGTCGGAGAACAGATTACGGCGCTCGGAATGCCGAAAGCGGTGTTCACGATTGACGTGTCACCGGCGGAACGCTATCAGCTTCGCGGGGCTGACACGATCGCGCTGCTCTTTTCCGCCAATCCCGGCGAGACGCCGAAACCGCTCCAGAAAGTCGCGTCAGGCGGTGAACTTTCGCGTATCGCGCTCGCTATCAAAACCGTTGACTCGGCACGTGACACGGCGGCAGGAAGTATGGTATTTGACGAGATTGACACGGGCATCGGCGGACGAACGGCGCAAATGGTCGCGGAACGAATCGCTCAGGTCGCCGTTAGGCGTCAAGTCCTCTGTATCACGCATTTACCGCAGATTGCCTGCATGGCAGATACGCATCTCTATATCGCCAAAACCGTGGAAGGCGGCACGGCGATGACGCATGTTCAGCCGCTCAGTGAACACGAACGCATTCAGGAAATCGCGCGTATGGCTTCGGGAGCGGACCTCACAACCGCAGCGCTCGGTAATGCGAAAGAGATGATTTCCCATGCCCGTGTCAAGAAACAGAAACTCGCGAAAATGTAATCTTGTAAATTTTATGCTGTGTTCCCCTTGAATAAACACGAAAAATACGCTAAAATGAATACTACCCGCCGGAACATGGGCGTCAATTGTACGTTTGCAAGAGACGAAGCGGTTCCGGCTTATTTTTTGCTACGTTAGGAGAGTGGATATTTTATGAGAAGTGACATCGTCAAAAAAGGCGCGACACGTTGCGCACACCGCTCACTGTTTTACGCTGACGGTTTCGGGCCGGAAGATTTGAAGAAGCCGTTAATCGGTATTTGCAACTCGTTCAACGAGATTATTCCGGGTCATATCCTGCTGCGTGACATTGCACAGGCCGCAAAACTCGGTGTCGCTGCCGCAGGCGGTACGCCGATGGAATTCCCGGCGATCGGTGTCTGCGACGGTATCGCCATGGGTCACACGGGCATGAAATTCTCGCTCGCAAGCCGCGAACTCATCGCCGACTCCATCGAAGCCGTTGCCATGGCGTCAGGTTTTGACGGACTGGTACTCATCCCGAACTGCGATAAAATCGTCCCGGGCATGCTCATGGCGGCTGCACGCCTGAACATCCCGACTGTTGTTGTCAGCGGCGGTCCGATGCTCCCGGGACGTTTCCACGGACGTGACGTCAGTGTCAGTCAGGCATTCGAGGCAGCAGGCGCTTTTGCCGCAGGCAAAATTGACGCGAACGAAATGGCTGACCTCGAAGCGCATGTCTGCCCCGGTTGCGGATCCTGCGCGGGTCTCTTTACGGCAAATACGATGAACTCGCTCACCGAAGTTCTCGGCATGGGGCTCCCGGGCAACGGCACGATTCCGGCGGCTTATACGGGCGCACGTCGACTCCTCGCAAAACGCGCCGGTGAAGTCGTTATGGACCTCATCAAGAAAGATATCAAACCGCGTGATATCATGACGCGTGAAGCATTCGAAAACGCGATCACGGTTGACATGGGTATCGGCGGTTCGTCCAATACGGTCCTTCATCTCACGGCAATCGCACACGAAGCCGGCATCGAAATCCCGGCTCCGCTGTTTGACGAAATCAGCCGCCGTACGCCGTACATCACGAAACTCAGCCCGGCTGGCAAACATCATATGACGGACCTCAACGAAGCGGGCGGTATCCCGGCTGTCATGCACGAACTGTCGAAGAAAGGCCTCATCCATCTTGACGCTTTGACGGTCACGGGTACGGTCAAAGACCGCATCGAAAACGCCGAAGTTCTCGACCGCAATGTCATCCACAGCGTTGAAGAACCGTACCGCAAAGAAGGCGGTATCGCGATCCTGCACGGCAATCTCGCACCGGATTACGCCGTTGTCAAAGCTTCCGCCGTCAGTGAAGACATGCTCGTCTACAAAGGCAAGGCAAAGTGCTACAGTTCCGAGGAAGCCGGCGTCAATGCCATTATGGCCGGTGAAATCCATGACGGCGACGTCGTTGTTATCCGCTACGAAGGTCCGAAAGGCGGTCCGGGCATGCAGGAAATGCTCAATCCGACTGCCGTTATCACGGGCATGGGTCTCAAAGTCGGCCTGATTACAGACGGACGTTTCAGCGGTGCCAGCCAAGGCGCGTGCATCGGACATATTTCGCCGGAAGCTATGGAAGGCGGACCGATCGCTCTGATTGAAGACGGTGATATCATCAGCATCGATATCCCGAACCGTAAACTCGAACTCGAAGTCAGCGACGAAGAACTCGCTAAACGCCGCGCAGCCTGGAAGAAACCGGAACCGAAGATCAAGACCGGTTACCTTTCCCGTTACGCGAAACTCACGACTTCCGCAAGCACGGGTGCAGTCCTGAAATAAAATTTGACATAAAACATGCGTCAACCCGCATCCGGGCAGTGATTCTGCCGGGGTGCGGGTTGTTTTTACGGTAGCGATTGGTTATAATATGTAGGGAAATTGCTGTTAGACATTGACTTGACAAAGACGAAAGAGTGAATGGATTGCATATCGTTTTGATAGAACCGGAAATCCCGGGCAATACCGGTAATATCGCGCGCCTCTGCGCGGCAACCGGCATCGAGCTTCATCTCGTAGAGCCGCTCGGATTTTCCGTTGACGACAAACATTTAAAGCGTGCCGGACTTGACTATTGGCACCTTGTTACGATACATTATCATAAAAACTTTGACGAAGTGCTCGCACAGTATGCGGGGCACAATTTTTACTATTGCTCAACAAAGGCACCGCGCTCCTATACGGAGGCGCAGTTTACGGCGGATGACATGCTCGTTTTCGGTAAGGAAACGGCGGGCATCCCGGAGACAATTCTCAAAGCGAACTGGGAAAGCTGCGTCCGTATCCCGATGATTCCGGGGGCACGCTCGCTGAATCTCTCGAACTCCGTTGCCATTGTCGCTTACGAAGCGATGCGTCAGATCGGGTTTGCAAATCTCGCCGAAAAGGGACCGGGACTGCATATCTGATCGATGGGCGCGAATCTGTTATTGACATAAAACGAAGCGGGACAGTACGTTGGCTGATGGCCGCTTCGTAGATATAGAAGAAATAAGGAAGGAATACACGATTGAAACTGAATGGGGAATTTATCAAAGAATGCCGCTCGTTCCTGAAACCGGAGCAGGTCATGCTCGATGAGCCGATGAAGCTTCATACGACGTTTGAGATCGGCGGTCCGGCCGATGCGCTGATTTTTCCGTCCTCGGTTGATGAAGTCGCAAAAGTGATTTCGCTTGCGAATGAGTATGAGATTCCACTTACAATTCTCGGGAATGGTTCGAATGTTCTCGTGCGCGATAAAGGTATCCGCGGCGTTGTCGTCAAGTTTAACGGGCCGATGTCGGGGATTCGCCGCGAAGGAAACCGGATTATTGCCGGTGCGGGTGCGTTGCTTAAGGATATTTCTGCTTTTGCGGCCGAACAGAGTCTCACGGGACTCGAGTATGCGTGCGGTATCCCGGGCAGTATCGGCGGCGCGATTTTTATGAATGCCGGTGCTTATGACGGCGAGACGAAAAATGTCGCGGCCGGTGTCACTGCCGTGACGCTCAAGGGAGAAGTGCGCCATTATGCGAAGGATGAGCTTGACCTCGGTTATCGTCACAGTGTTTTTCAGGAGAATAAGGATGTGATTTGTGAGGTCGAACTCGATCTTGTTCCGGGGGATAAGTCTGCGATTGACGCGAAGATTGCCGATTTTACGGAGCGCCGCGAACGCAAGCAGCCGCTGGAGATGCCGAGCGCGGGAAGTACGTTTAAACGCCCGAAGGGGTATTTTGCGGGTACGCTGATTGATCAGACGGGTCTCAAGGGGTTGACGGTCGGTCATGCCCAGGTTTCGACGAAGCACGCGGGGTTTGTCGTCAATATGGGCGGCGCGACGGCCGCGGATGTTCTCGGGGTGATTCACGAGGTGCAGGATCGGGTGTTTGCGAAACACGGGGTTATGCTGCATCCGGAGCTTCGGATTATCGGCGAAGAATGACGGTTTATTAATAATTTTACATTGGCACGACGGGGAGAGCGGGACTGCTCCCGCTGACAAGCTGCGCCTAAAAGAAAATCTCTTTCGCTTAATTAAGTCGCCTGAATCAAATCGCTGCGCTAAAACAATTCAGGCTCCACGCGAAAGAGATTTTCTTTCTTTACGGCTTCTTCAGCAATGTCAGCGGGGGCAGTCCCGCTCTCCCCTTACATTTCCTTAGCCTATCAAGGGAATTGTTTTCCGCTGCGCTTAAACAATTCGGGGTCCGTTTATTGACAAATGTTTGTGTTCATTATACGATAGATACATAGTTTTCCGGTATGTTAAACAAAGAAAGGGTGGTTTCGGTTGAAGCCGTTAAGTGATAGAACGTCGCATTTTACGGATTCGGTGATTCGGCGGATGACGCGTGTGGCGAATCGGTACGGGGCTGTGAATTTGTCGCAGGGGTTTCCGGATTTTGATCCGCCGCATGAGATTACGGATCGGTTGAGTGAGGTGGCGAAGACGGGTCCGCATCAGTATGCGATTACGTGGGGCGCGCAGAATTTCCGTGAGGCGGTGGCGCGTAAGCAGAAGCATTTTTCGGGGCTGGATTATGACCCGAACGGTGAGATTGTTGTTACGTGCGGCAGTACGGAAGCGATGATGGCGACGATGATGTCGGCGACGAATCCGGGGGATAAGGTCATTATTTTTTCGCCGTTTTATGAGAATTACGGCGCGGATACGATTCTTTCGGGCGCGGAGCCGATTTATGTGCCGCTGGTTCCGCCGGATTTTCATTTTGACGCGGATGTACTGGAGGCGGCGTTTCGGCAGGGTGCAAAGGTGATGATTCTCTGTAATCCGTCCAATCCGTGCGGTAAGGTGTTTACGTATGAGGAATTGACGGTCATTGCGGATCTCGCGAAGAAGTATGACGCGTATGTGATTACGGATGAGGTTTACGAGCATATTCTCTATAAGCCGAATCAGCACGTTTATCTTGCGTCGCTGCCGGGGATGCGGGAGCGGACGATTATTTGTAATTCGCTGTCGAAGACGTATTCGATCACGGGCTGGCGCCTCGGTTATGTGTTGTCGAATCCGGAGGTTTCGGAGCGCGTCAAAAAGGTTCACGACTTTTTGACGGTCGGCGCGGCGGCTCCGTTGATGGAGGCTGCTGTTGTCGGGCTGAATTTCGGTGACGATTATTATGAGGGACTGCAGGCGCATTATACGCATATGAAGAATCTCTTTGTCGGCGGTCTGCGCGATCTCGGGTTCCGCTTTACGGATCCGCAGGGCGCGTATTATGTGCTCATGGATGTGTCGGAGTTCGGCGTGCGCGACGATTATAAGTTCTGCGAGTGGATGACGCGGGAAGTCGGCGTGGCAACGGTTCCGGGATCGAGTTTTTTCCGCGAGGATGTGCATAATCTCGTGCGGTTCCACTTTGCGAAGGAAGATGCGACGCTGAATGACGCGCTTAATCGTCTCGAGTCGCTGCGCGCCAAGGCGAATGCGGCGCAAAACGCGGATTGGCGCTGACACAGGACGGTAAAAACGTTTTGGCGAACGATCACGATATCGGAAAAATGGGGTGTAATCATGTACGATACGCTAAATAAAGCCATTTCTCATTTATTCGGAGCAACGATTATAAGACGAATGCCTGTCTCGGGCGGTGATATCAATGATGCGTACCGCCTGGATCTTTCCTCGGGCGATACGGTTTTTATCAAGTATCAGCCCGGTGTTGAGCCGGATTTCTTTGTCGGTGAGAAAAACGGGCTGATCGCAATGCGTCAGGCGGGGGCGGACACGCCGGATGTTCTCGGTATGGGCAAGGAAAAAGGGGGCGCGTTTTTGCTCCTTTCGTTTATCAAAAGTAAACAGCGAAATGCTGCGTATTGGCCGGATCTCGGACATATGCTGGCGACCATGCACCGCGCACCGACAGCGTCTCTCGTTCCCAAGAAGAAATACGGTTTTTATGCCGACAATTATGCCGGCCGGACGAGACAGATCAATACCCCGAATGACAGTTGGGTTGACTTTTTCCGCACCGCGCGTCTGGGGCCGTTTATCAAGATGGTGGAGCATTATTTCAGCCCGGCCGATCGGAAACGCGCGCAGTATCTTCTCGATCATCTGGACAAGTATTTGCCGGAACCGGCATTTCCTTCGGTGCTTCACGGTGATCTGTGGGGCGGCAATGTCATGTCGGATGAAAACGGCAGCCCGATTCTCATTGACCCGGCGGTTTATGTCGGCCATCATGAGATCGATCTCGGTATGACGGAACTGTTCGGCCGTTTTCCGCAGTCGTTTTATGATGCGTATTACGAGATTATTCCGTACGAGCCCGGTTATGAGGAACGAAAGGATTTATACAATCTCTACCATCTGCTCAATCATCTGAAATTGTTCGGTACGGGATATCTTTCTCCGGTTGTGAGCATTATCCGGTATTATGCGGGATAACGTTGACATGAGGTAACGAATATGAATCGACGGGAGTTTTTAATCGGCAGCGCGGCTGTGGTCGGTGCGCTTGCCGCAGGCGGTTACGGATTTGTTCATTCGGACCGTTTCGGGCGCCTGCCGACGGGGGAACGGTTGCGGCGGATTCAGGCTTCGCCGCATTATATCAACGGCCGTTTTGAATGCCTGCATCCGGTGAAAAGCATTTTAAAGGATGAATCGCAGGCTGAGGCGATTTATAAAATGATTACAGCCGATCGGACGGGCTGGGTGCCGGAACAGCCGATGCTTGCGGAAAAGACGGATCTTTTTGCGCTGCGTCCGGATGAGGACTGCGTTGTCTGGATGGGGCATTCGACGTTTTATCTGCAGCTGGCGGGAAAACGTATCCTCATCGATCCGGTGTTCAGCGATTACGGGGCGCCGGTGTTTTTTATTAACAAGGCGTTTGCGGGGAGCAATGTCTATCAGGCTGAGGATATCCCCGAACTTGACGTTTTGCTCATGAGTCATGATCATTGGGACCATCTCGATTATCCGACGGTCATGGCATTGAAGCCGAAAGTCAAGTCAATCGTCTGCCCGCTCGGTGTCGGCGAGTATTTCGAGCAGTGGGGCTTTGACATGACGCTCGTGCACGAAGAAGACTGGGATACGGATGTTGATCTCGGTGACGGGTTTCATGTGCATGTTTTGCCGTCGCAGCATTTTTCGGGACGTTTCCTTGATCAGAATCAGACGGAGTGGTGCAGTTTTGCACTGACAAGTCCGACGCGTCAGGTTTATCTTTCGTGTGACGGCGGTTACGGCGATCATTTTACGGCGATCGGGGAGCAGTTCGGCGGATTTGACCTTGCGATTATGGAAAACGGTCAGTACAACGAACAATGGCATCCAATCCATCTGCTGCCGCCCGAAACGGTACAGGCGGCCGTTGACGTCGGCGCGAAAAAAGTCATGCTCGCACATAACAGTAAATTCTGCCTCGCGCGTCACAAATGGGAAGCGCCGATGGCCGATGTGCGGGAACTCAGTGCGGGCAAGCCGTACGAACTCCTGACGCCGAAAATCGGACAATATGTCAACCTCGACGCAAAAGCCGCGGATTTCGAACCGTGGTGGGAGCAGATGGTGTAAATTTATCATGAAATATAGCAGCCCTTGCGGAGCAATTCTGCAAGGGCTGTCTTCGTGTCAAAATGTCGCCCGTGATGCGACCTTTTCGATAGGGATTTTCCGTATACTTTAGTTAAAGAAAAGATAACAGACTGTATCCGGAAACGAAAAGGAGAGGGTTCAAATGAAGGAACAGAAAACAAATCAAGCGGCATTTACGGAAATTGTTTTTATCATCGACCGCAGCGGTTCGATGGCGGGACTCGAGGAGGATACGATCGGCGGATTTAATTCGCTCATTGAAAAGCAGAAACATGAACCGGGCAAGGCGCTCGTTTCGGCAGTGATGTTTGAAGACGACTGCGATGTCGTGCTCGACCGTGTACCGCTCAATAAAGTACGTCCGCTCACGCGGCGTGATTATACGCCGGGCGGATGTACGGCGCTTCTCGACGCGGTCGGCGGAGCGATTCATCATATCGGGAATCTCCACAAATATGCGGATGAGAAGGATCGCCCCGATAAAACGCTCGTCGTCATTATCACGGACGGTATGGAGAACGCAAGCCGCCGTTATGATTTCCGCCGCGTGCGTCATATGATCGAGCGTCAGCAGAAACGGTATCGTTGGGAATTCCTGTTTCTCGGTGCGAATATGGACGCGGTTGCTACGGCTGCATCGTACGGCATTGACGCACATCATTCGGTGACGTATCAGAATGACCGGATCGGCACGAATATGAACTACGAAGCGGTATGCGCGGCCGTGACGCATGTTCGCAGCGCGAAAATGGCGGCTCCGCTCGGGGACGGGTGGAAACGGGATATTGAGGCGCGGAATCGGGGGAAACGTCGGAAATAAGGTCGGGATAACCGTGCCGCACTTGCCTGAACGCTGCGGCTAAAACGGCAAGTGCGGCGTGGTTGTCCCTTGCGTTTCGGATTTCCTTTCGATATGTCGGCAGGGTTTCAGCGGTTTGACGTCAAATATATAAAGAAACATTGTTACGAAAGGACGTTGAACGAAATGCCGCTGGAGATTGTTCGGCAGGATATTACGAAGATGCAGGTTGATGTCATTGTCAATACGGCGAATCCGAAACCGGTTGTCGGGGGCGGTGTTGACAGTGCGGTTCATCGGGTTGCGGGGAAAGGGCTTTTGGCGGCGCGGCGGAAGATCGGAGTGATCGGGGTCGGAGATGCCGTGAGTACGGAGGCTTTCGGTCTTCCGGCGAAGTATGTCATTCACACGGTCGGCCCGGTCTGGCAGGACGGGCGGCATCATGAGGCGGATTTACTTGCCGCATGTTACCGTCATTCTTTGATTCTTGCAGCAAAGCTTCGGGCGAAGACGATTGCGTTTCCGCTGATTTCCGCCGGCACGTACGGGTTCCCGCGCGATAAAGCGATATCGACGGCTTTGCAGACGATCACGGATTTTTTGTTGACACAGGAAATGACGGTTTATCTCGTACTGTTTGACGGTGACAGTTTTTTGATGGGCACAAAGCTGTTTGACCATGTCAAGGCGTATATTGACAATCATTATTCGGAAAGTGCGCTGGAATCGGAGTACCGGGATTATCCGGATTACGGGGGCTACGCGCTGCAGGGAGCGATGCGCCGCCGAAGGGATCGGAGAAAAGCGGATGCGGCCGCGTTTTCACCGGCTGACAGCGAAAAAGCCGCCCCGCAACCATTTCCGGTTGCTCCCGCGTTAAATCTTGACGATCAACTCGCGCAGTGCGGGGAAACGTGGTCGGAATCCCTGCTGAAACTCATCGACAAAACCGGTAAAAAGGATGCCGATGTCTATAAAAAGGCAAATGTCGACCGCAAGCTGTTTTCGAAAATCCGCACGAAAAAAGATTATCAGCCCAGCAAAAATACGGCGCTTGCGTTTGCCGTTGCGTTGCAGTTATCATTTGAAGAAACATGCGATTTTATCCGCAAAGCCGGCTTTGCCCTGACGCACAGCAGCAAAGCGGATATTATCGTAGAATATTACATCAAAAAGCGCCAGTATGACATTAACCTGATCAATCTGACGCTCTTTGAGTTTCACCAGCCGACGCTCGGAATGAAATAAATTCTCAAAGTAAAAGAAGGAGAAAGAGCCGTTGACGGCGAATACTCTTTACAAAGCAGTTACAAGGACTGAATGAAACGGTTACATTTTGTTTCAAGGGGGTCGGAGTACCATGAGAATCACAAAATTACGTGCTATGTCAAAGTCATTGTTCTGGGGCGAACGTCCGCTGCCGAAAGCGTCGATTATGAAAGGCGTCATCGAGACGGATAACGGCCGCACGGGACTGCTCTTAAAACTCGAGGACGGCAGCTACGTTGCCGGGATGGCAGGCCGTCTCGAACGATTGAATCAGGAGAAAATCCGCCGGAAGATGCGCGAAGCGTAAGTTTGACAGTCATAGGCGTACATGATACAATAATTTTCAGAAAGAGACAATGCTCTTTGGGGCGGGGTGAAAATCCCCACCGGCGGTAAAGCCCGCGAGCCGCAAGGCACGATCCGGTGAGATTCCGGAGCCGACAGTATAGTCTGGATGAGAAAAGGCATGTTCTTGTTTTTATTTGCATGCGTAAAAGGCCACGGAAAAGAGTAATTTCTTTTCTGCGGCCTTTTTTCTCGTATCCAAGATTCAGTGAGGTGATACGATGAATGATGAAGATTATATGCGCGAGGCGTTGACACTGGCGCGTCATGCGGAAGGGCGGACATCACCGAATCCGCTTGTCGGTGCGGTCATTGTTAAAGACGGACGCATCGTCGGGGTCGGCTGGCACCGTAAAGCCGGCACACCGCACGCGGAAGTGCACGCGCTTCGTATGGCGGGCGAACTCGCGAAAGGCGCTACGCTTTACGTGACACTCGAACCGTGTGCACATTACGGGCGTACGGGTCCGTGTGCAAAAGCAGTCGCCGAAGCCGGCGTCAAACGCGTCGTGATCGGTATGGGCGATCCGAATCCGCTCGTCGCGGGTAAAGGGATTAAAATCCTGCGTGACGCAGGCATTGACGTCAAATGCGGCGTCCTCGAGGATGAGGCGCGTAAGCTCAACGAAGTGTTCCTCAAATGGATTGAGACAAAGATGCCGTTTGTAATCCTGAAAACGGCGATGACGCTTGACGGTAAAATCGCGACGCCAACGGGTGATTCACAGTGGATTACCAACGAAGCGTCGCGTCTGCGCGTCCATCATTACCGTGACATCTGCGACGGTATCCTCGCGGGGATCGGGACGGTTCTGAGTGACAATCCGAGTTTGACCTGCCGTCTCCCGGACGGGACGGGGCACAATCCCGTGCGGATTATCGCTGACAGTCGGGCGCGTACGCCGCTGACGTCAAACGTTGTCACGGACGGTCAGGCGCGCACGATTATTGCGGTGACGTCACAGGCTCAGGCGGAGCGCGTCAAGGCGCTTTCGGAGTCCGGTGTCGACGTTTGGACCTGCGGGGACGGAGAACACGTCGATCTGCGGCTTCTCATGGAGCGGCTTGCGGCCGAAAATATCTGTTCCGTCTTTGTCGAAGGCGGCGGCATGGTCAATTTCTCGCTACTCGAAGCGGGACTTGTCGATAAAGTGCTTGCGTTTGTCGCGCCGAAAATTGTCGGCGGTAAAACGGCATTGACACCGGTGGAAGGTGCGGGATTTGCCGCACTCCGCGACGCGGTCGAACTGACGGATCTCACGGCTGAAATGCTTGACGGTGACCTGTTGCTTTCGGCATATGTCAAACGTCCGGGAACACGCGAAAGTTACGGCAAAAAACTTGCCGATGACCGTCAAATGAGAAAGTGAGGCGGCGTCATGTTTACCGGAATTATTGAAGAAACGGGACGTTTCGAAGGTAACGCCCGCGGCGTTTTGACGATCGGCGCGAAAAAAGTGCTCGAGGACGTTCAGATCGGCGACAGCATTGCCGTCAACGGCATCTGCCTGACCGTGACGTCATTTACGGAGAGTTCGTTTACGGCGGACTGCATGCCCGAAACATTTCGGCGTACGTCACTCGGCGAACTGCGCCGCGGCGATCCCGTCAATCTCGAACGCGCGCTCACGCTCGCTTCGCGTCTCGGCGGACACATTGTGAGCGGCCACATTGACGGAACGGGGACAATCGTTTCGTTAAAAGACGAAAAAAACGCCGTACTGATGCGTATCGCAGCGGATGCGTCACTTCTTCGTTACATCGTCGAGAAAGGATCCGTCGCGCTTGACGGCATCAGTCTGACCGTCGCGTCCGTGACGGAAACGGATTTTACCGTCAGCCTCATTCCGCATTCACGGGAGGTCACAAATCTCGGCCGTAAACGCGTCGGCAGTTCGATCAACATCGAAACGGACGTACTCGCCAAATACGTTGAAAAACTGCTCGGCAGTGTCCCGCAGCAGGAAGAAAAACCATCAACCGGCATTTCCCGCGCGTTTCTGCTGGAAAACGGCTTTTAAGATAAGGAGAATCATATATGTCAGATTTTGCAACGGTTGAGCAGGCCATTGAGGATATCCGCAACGGCCGTATGATTGTCGTCGTCGATGACGAAGACCGTGAAAATGAAGGTGACCTCATTGTCGCCGCAGCCACGGTAACGCCGGCTGACGTCAATTTCATGGCGAAATACGCCAAGGGGCTCATCTGCACGCCGATTGACGGCAAACGCCTCGATGAACTCGATATCGGTCAGATGGTCGCAAACAATACGGATAATCATGAAACGGCGTTTACCGTTTCGATTGACGCCTATGATACGGAAACGGGCATTTCGGCTTACGAGCGCTGCCATACGATCCGCAAACTGCTTGATCCAAAAGCGAAGCCCGCAAGTTTCCGTCGCCCGGGTCATGTTTTTCCGCTTCGTGCCGTCGAAGGCGGTGTCCTTCGCCGCGCCGGTCATACGGAAACGACAACGGATCTCGCGCGCCTCGCCGGCTTTTATCCGGCCGGTCTCTGCTGTGAGATTATGGATGATGACGGGCATATGATGCGTACCCCGAAACTGAAGGAATTCGCGAAACAGCACGGCCTGCATATCATCACGGTTCAGTCGCTCATCGAATACCGTAAGCGTACGGAAAACTTTGTCAAACAGGTTGCCGACGTCGACTTCCCGAGTAAGTACGGCCATTTCCGCATCAAAGCCTACGAAAATGCACTGAACAACGAGTGCGATATCGCTGTCGTCAAGGGCGATGTCAAAGGCAAAGAAAATGTCCTTGTCCGCGTTCACTCCGAATGTCTGACGGGCGATGCGCTCGGTTCGATGCGCTGTGATTGCGGCGATCAGCTGGCCGCGGCACTGCGCCGGATCGAAAAAGAAGGCGAAGGCGTTGTCCTTTATATGCGTCAGGAAGGGCGCGGTATCGGACTCGCGAACAAAATGCGTGCTTACGCGCTGCAGGATAAAGGACGCGATACGGTCGAAGCAAACGTCGAACTCGGCTTTGCCCCGGATCTGCGCGATTACGGGATCGGCGCCCAGATTCTTTCGGATCTCGGCCTCACGAGTATCCGTCTGCTCACGAACAATCCGAAAAAACTCGCGGGTCTCGAAGGCTACGGGCTCAAAATCGTCGAGCGCGTACCGCTCATGATCAAGGCCAATAAATTCGATAAAAAATACCTGACCGTCAAAAAGGTCAAGATGGGTCATTTATTTAATGATGAAACGCTCAAATAAGAGCAGGAGGACAGTATCATGGCAAATATCAAAGAAGGTTTTGTTACCGGCAAAGGCCTGAAATTCGGCATTGTCGTTGCCCGTTTTAATGAATTCATCACGAGTAAACTGCTCGGCGGCTGCCTCGACACACTGCATCGTCATGAAACGGCAGATGAAGATATTGACGTTGCCTGGGTTCCGGGTGCGTTCGAGATTCCGCTCATTGCAAAGAAAATGGCAGCCAGCGGCAAATACGACGCCGTCATCTGCCTCGGTGCCGTCATCCGCGGTTCGACGACGCATTACGATTACGTCTGCAACGAAGTGTCAAAAGGTGTCGCTCAGGTCGGCATGACGACGGGCGTTCCGACAATTTTCAGCGTTGTGACAACGGAAAATATCGAGCAGGCGATCGAACGCGCCGGCACGAAAGCAGGAAACAAAGGCGTCGACGGTGCAATGGCCGCGATGGAAATGGCTAACCTGCTCAAAGCGCTGTAATTCGTTTTACGGAAAGAGGGAATCACGGTGAAAATCGGGATTATCAGTGACACGCACGGCCACGAAATGGCGTGGGCGCATGCATTTGACAAATATTTCCATGACGCGGATCTCATCCTGCATGCGGGTGACGTGCTTTATCACGGTCCGCGCAATCCGATGAAGGCAGATTATAATCCGGCGGGGCTCGTTCAGCGCATCAACAATTGTCCGGTGCCTGTGATCATTGCGCGGGGCAACTGCGACTCCGAAGTTGACGCGAGCTGTCTCAAACTTCCCGTTCAGGCGCCGTATGCCTATGTCGTCTGGGAAGGCAAACGTATCGTCGTCACGCACGGACATACGGTCATGAGTGACGCGGAAAAAGACGCAATGGCGGCACATTTAAAAGCCGACGTGTTTATCAGCGGCCATATTCACACGAATGTGCTCGAAAAACGCGGCAATACGCTCTTTGTCAATCCGGGATCGCCGGCGCTTTCGAAGCGTGAGGACGGCCGTTCGACCGTAGCGGTGTGGGAAAACGGCGAAATCCGTATCGTTGACCTTGACACGGATGAAGTGCTCATGCGTCATACCGTTTGATTGACGCGTCAAAATCAGAACAGAAAAACACAGTACGACGGCTCCGTTTTATCGTGTGTGAGTGTCGTACTGTGCTTTTTTCGGAAGGGGAATTCCATGAAAGACCATCTTGTAAAAGCAACGGCGGAAGGCGTACGCGTCTATGCTGCCGTTACAACGGACCTTGTGAACGAGGCGATTCGCCGACATGATTGTTATCCGGTTGCCGCGGCCGCACTCGGACGCACGATGACAGGCGCGCTGCTCATGGCGGCAAATCTCAAGGATGCAGACGGGGCGATCACGATCAAATTTCAGGGAGGAGGTCCGCTCGGGACGGTGACGGCCGATGCTTCGCCACAAGGATATGTTCGCGGTTATGTCGATAATCCGCACGTCAATCTGCCTCTCAATTCACTCGGCAAGATTGACGTCAGCGGCGGCGTAGGCAAGGACGGACTCGTTACCGTTACGCGTTTTACGGGACTCAAAAATCCGGTTTCGGGAAGCTGTGAGATCACGGACGGCGAAATTGCCGACGATCTCACGAAATATCTCTACGTTTCGGAGCAGACGCCGTCGAGCGTCGGCCTCGGTGTACTCGTGGACAAAGAATTTCACTGCATCGGCGCGGGCGGCTTTATCATCCAGCCGCTCCCGGATGTCGAAGACAGTGTCATTGACCGACTTGAACAGAACCTGGCAACGGTTCACTCCGTTTCCCACATGGTCGAGCACGGCTTTGACGCGAAGCAGATCATCGAGACATTGCTCACGGGATTTGACGTCAACTATCTTTCGACGACGGACCTTGCGTTCCGCTGTAACTGTTCGAAATCGCATATCGCAACCGTTCTCGCGAGCCTGCAGTCAAACGATCTGCAGCAGCTCATCGATGACGGTCACGCCGAAGTCTGCTGTCATTTTTGCAACGAAAAATATCAATTTGACAAAGACGATCTGCTTGCAATTCAGATGCTTGCACAGAGAAAATAAATATCGGTGATCATAACCGGGAAACAAAAAAGGAACTGTGCGTCAGTTATTGATATGCTGACGGAAACAGTTCCTTTTTTCATGTCAAAATCCGAAGGGATTATTACAGAGCGGCTTTGATTTTGGCGATGACTTCGTCGTATTCCTCCGGCGTGAGGAATTTCTGCTGCGGGTTCATGGCAAACGTGCCGCCCCATTCGAACTCATCTTTGTATTTCGGGACGAGATGGAAATGGCAGTGGCCGGCCGTATCACCGTAAGAACCGTAGTTGATCTTATTCGGATTGAACGCTTTGCGGAGCGCCGCAGCGACATGTTTGACGTCGCAGATAAATGCAGCAGCTTCTTCATCCGTCATATCGGCAACTTCGCTGACATGCTGTTTCGAGGCAACAATGCAACGGCCCGGATGGCTCTGCTCTTTGAAAAGGACGAGGATGCTGGCCGGCAGATCGCAGATGTAAATGCCGAAGGGATCCAACAGCTCATTTTTCATACAATAACCGCAATGTTCATCTTTCATGAATAGCACCTCCGATGAATGTGATTCTTTTGATATTATTATTGTATCGCATCATTTTTCATTTGTACAGGGGGAACGGATTTGGGAGCAGAGTCTGTAATAAAAAAACCGTATCGGAGTCATTCCGGTACGGTTTTCGTTTTGCTGGATTATGCAGCCTGTAGTTTACGGTGTGCGTCATCCTGCGTTTGACCCGCGATTGACGGGAAACGGCGTGCCATCCAATGACCGACGATCGTAACGACGGGACCGAGGAAAAGCGCCATGAGAACGACACCGATCGGGGGAACACCGCCGACGAGGAGGCCGATGCCGATAATACTGAAGTCCCACGTCATGCGGACGACGTAGAACGGGATGTGCGGCAGGTGATTGCTGATGATAAACGGCAGTGCGTCATACGGAGCGAGTCCCATCTGCAGATTCATATAGATCGCGCAGAACAAAATGAGCGCGGCGAGGGCAAACGCGAAGATGATTTCGCGCATCGGCGACACCGTAAAGACGGAATCCGGGAGCAGTATGCTCCAGAGAAAACGGCCGAAATCGCAGGAATAGCCGAGCAGGATCATATTGGCGAATGTACCGAGCCCGACATAGCGCAGGCGGGATACACCGAACATGATGGCGAACAGGACGGCATTTTCCATGACCATCCAGTTGCCGAACGAGATGCCGAGACGCTCGGACAAAATGACATTGGTAAATGTACCGGGATCCGTTCCCATATTGACATTAATGAGCAGCGAAATCGAAATACCGGTCAGGATTTCCGTGATAATAATCGCGACGGCTTTTGTTTGAAAGCGGCCGCTGACATGAAATTTCTGCAGTAAAGTAGCGTTCATAGATCATACCTCAGCTCTTCTTTTGCCTGTTTTTCAGGCGGATGATTTTTACTTTGCCTATACTAGCACAGTGTGAGGCGTTTGCCAATACGATTTTATTGTAGATTTTCGCTTTTTTGCCGTCATGCTTTCTAAACGGAAATCCTTATTTGACAAGGCTTCCCGGTGTGCCGGGGATCGTTAATACGGGTGAAATTACACAAATCGGCAGACATGGTCAACAGCAATGTCGGAAAAACCATAAGCCTCGGCTTTTGTGAGTTTTCCGTTGCAGATGTTGTTGATGACTTGAAGTAGTTCTGCGCCCATTTCCCGATAGGTTTTTTCGCCGCGGATAATGGCGGAGAGGTCAACATCCATGTTGTCCTCAAGATGCGTATAGGTGCGTTCGTTCGCCGTGACTTTGAGAACCGGCGCGATCGCATTGCCGGTCGGGGTGCCGCGTCCCGTCGTAAAAATGACGGCCTGACATCCGGAAGCGACCATTGACGTCACGGACGAAATGTCATATCCCGCCGTATCCATGACGACAGCGCCGTGCTTCGAAGGAGGAACGGCCTGTTCGAGGACTTCGCTGACGGGACGCGTCCCGCCTTTGCGGATGCAGCCGAGACTTTTTTCGTCAAGTGTTGACAGACCGCCGGCTTTATTTCCCGGAGTCGGCTGACCTGCGCGGCAATCCTGTCCGGCGTCGAGTAAATGTTTTTCGTAGGCGCGGCAGACTTCGATGACGTCATTGTGGAGTTTTGCTGTTTTCGCGCGGCGGGCAACGACATGCTCGCCGCCGATCCATTCGATTGATTCGCTCATGACGGTCGTAGCGCCGAGATCGACGAGTTCATCGGAAAGTTCGCCGACGGCTGGATTGGAGCCGATTCCCGACGTCGCGTCACTGCCGCCGCATTCGATCCCGAGGTAGAGTTCGGAGATCGGGAACTCTTCTTTTTGCTGCATACCGGCTTCCGCGGCCATCTCGCGGGCGGCGCGGACGGCTTTTTCGATCGTTTTGAGTGTGCCGCCTTCATCCTGAATGCCGAAGGAAACGACGGGTTTGCTCGTCATGCCCTGGATCTTTTCGCGCAGTTTCTTATGGCCGACCGTCTCGCAGCCGAGTCCGATAATGACAACACCGTAAACGTTCGGATTGCAGGCGAATCCCGTGAGGACTTTCTGTGACATGGCCGTATTCGCGGCAACATCAGAACAGCCCGTGTTAAAAATAATGCTGACGGCGCCGCGGACCTGCGAGGCGACAATACGTGCCGTTTCGCTCCCGCACGCACATGACGGGAGAATCAGAACGTGATTGCGGATACCGGGACGTCCTTCGGCACGCCGATATCCCATAAAGAAACGCGGAGCGGGGACGGCATGTTCGGTTTCGGGGGCGGGCTGCCAATCCGCAGAGACGAGTTCGCTTTCGTAATCGCGCGGAACGCTGACGATGTTTTTGTCGCTGACCCAACCACCGCGGGGGATTGACTCGGTCGCTTCGCCGATGAGTTCGCCGTACTTCGTGACATGTCCGCCTTTCGGGATGTCAACGAGTGCGACTTTATGACAATAGGGGATGTCATCCGCTGCCGTGAGTGTCAAAATTTCGCCGTCTTTCCGGTAGTTGACGGACTTTCCGGCAGCAATTTCGCGTACGCAGGTGACGACATTATCCGTGTCATGCATGAGCAGGGCATTGATTTCGTTCATGGGATCGCTTCCTTTTTGTTATTATGTTCGGTTCATTTCGGTGCCGCGTCGGGATTGCGGCCTTTTCTATATTGTACCATATGCGCGCATGAACAGGGGGAGAAATTCTGTTCCGGACAAACGGACGATGCGTTATGACAGGCACAGACGCAGCCGGAACTCCCGAGAAATGGTGTCAAATCCGGCGGTCTCGTCTTTTGATCAATTGGTGTCAGAATAAAAACGAACACAGGAGCGAAAAAAATATGTGTTACGGTATTGCGCGAACAGATATTCCGTGATACAATACAAATATCAAAAACAGAACAGAAGTTTTTAGAAGAACCGTTCCTTTTAATCACGATAAGTATGAATCAGGAGGGGAATATCATGTTACGGAAGATGAATACCAAACAGCATCTCTTTATGGCGGGCGCATTATTTCTCTTTGTCATGGCGTTTACGCCGCTCCATATTACGAACGAATACCTCTACAGCAGTGAGTTTATCACGGTGATTCCGCAGAAGAGCGTCACGGCAGGCGATGTTGCGCGCCGTTATACGAACGATGAAAAGAAAACGGAAAAATTGCAGGAGGCGATCATTGCCGTCAATGACCTGAAACCGGACGGCAGTATCCGCGAGGGACAGCATGTTCGTGTGCCGGTACTCACAAACGAAAAAAAGTAAAAAATATCCCGGGAGCACTTGACACCGCAAGGGGGCGGCTCCTATAATAAGGTCAATCGAACAAAAGCGTTGACGAGAGACATGATGACGGAAAACTTTTCCTGCAGAGAGAGGCCGGACGGTGCAAGGCCCCGGATAGTTCTGCCATTACCCCTTTCCGAGCTGCCGTTTTGAACTGAGTAGAAACGGACGGAGACATACTCCGTTAACAAATGACGAGTGGCTGTCAAACACTTGACAGCAAACAGGGTGGAACCGCGAAACGACAAGCTTCGTCCCTTTGATGGGACGGAGCTTTTTTTGTTGCCTATTTCCCGCGCTCGCTGTACATTCCAAGGAGGTTTTATCGAATGTTGAACATTACCTTAAACGATGGCTCGATCCGTCAGGTCGAGGCCGGAACGACACTGCAGGAACTCGTCAAAGCAATCAGCAACAGCCTGGCCAAAAAAGTCCTCGCTGCCAAACTCGACGGCAAAACCGTTGACCTGACGACGCCGCTGACGCAGGATGCAAAAGTCTCGTTCCTGACGTTTGAGGATGCGGACGGACGCTGGGCACTGCGTCATACGGCTTCGCATATCCTCGCTCAGGCCGTCAAACACGTCTACCCGGATGCCAATGTCAAACTCGCCATCGGCCCGGCTATCGAAAACGGCTTCTATTATGACTTTGACATGGATCATCAGCTGACGGAAAGCGATCTGCGCGACATCGAAAAAGAGATGAAAAAGATCGTCAAAGAAAACCTGAAGCTCGAGCGCAAAGAAGTCAGCCGCGAAGAAGCACTGAAATTCTTTGAAGAAAAAGGCGAGACGTACAAAGTCGAACTCATCAACGATCTGCCGGAAGGCGAGAAGATCACGATGTACACGCAGGGCGATTTTACGGATCTCTGCGCCGGCCCGCACGTTGTTTCGACGGGTAAAGTCAAAGCGGTCAAATTGCAGAGCGTTGCCGGTGCTTACTGGCGCGGCGACGAAAAGAACAAGATGCTGCAGCGCATTTACGGCACGGCCTTTGAAAAGAAAGAAGACCTTGACGCCTATCTCCATATGCTCGAAGAAGCCGCAAAACGCGATCACCGCAAACTCGGCAAGCAGCTCGATCTCTTCAGCCTGCACGAGGAAGGTCCGGGATTCCCGTTCTTCCATCCGAACGGCATGGTGATCCGCAACGAACTCATCAATTATTGGCGCGAAGTTCATCGCCGTTACGGCTATCAGGAAATCCGCACGCCGATCATCCTGAACCGTAAACTGTGGGAACAGTCCGGTCACTGGGCTCATTATAAGGAAAATATGTACTTCACGAAAATTGACGGTGAAGATTACGCGGTTAAACCGATGAACTGCCCGGGCGGTATGCTCGTTTACAAAACGCATCAGCACAGTTACCGTGATCTGCCGCTTCGTCTCGGCGAACTCGGCCTCGTCCATCGTCACGAGCTTTCGGGCGCCCTGCACGGTCTGTTCCGCGTCCGCAACTTTACGCAGGACGATGCGCATCTCTTCGTAACGCCGGATCAGGTCGAAAAAGAGATCCAGCATACGATTGACCTCTTCGACGAAGTTTACAGCACGTTCGGCCTGACCTATACGGCAGAACTTTCGACGCGCCCGGCTGACTCGATGGGTACGGACGAAGAATGGGAACTCGCGACGAACGGTCTGCGTAAAGCGCTCGAACATCGCGGCCTCAACTACGTAATTAATGAAGGCGACGGCGCATTCTACGGTCCGAAAATCGATTTCCATCTGCGTGACTCCATCGGACGTACCTGGCAGTGCGGCACGATCCAGTATGACATGCAGATGCCGGAGAAATTTGATCTGACGTATGTCGGCGAAGACGGCGAAAAACATCGTCCGATCATGCTGCACCGCGTCGTTTACGGCTCCATCGAGCGTTTCATCGGCATCCTGATCGAAAACTATGCCGGTGCATTCCCGGTCTGGTTCGCTCCGGTTCAGGCCCGCATCATTCCGGTTACGGATAAAAATGACGAATACGCAAGAGCCGTTTATGACAAGATGTTCGCTCTCGGCCTGCGCGTTAAACTCGACAACCGCAACGAGAAAGTCGGCTACAAGATCCGCGAATCGCAGGTCAACAAGACGCCGTACACGCTCGTTCTCGGTGAACAGGAAGCGGCAAACGGTACCGTAACGGTCCGTAAATACGGCGAGAAAGAGACGACGACGCTGACGATTGACGAATTTATCGCCTACGTTCAGAAAAAAGTCGCTTCGCGCGAACAAAACTATTGACACGTATGCCGCACTGTGGTATATTATGTCAAGTGATCAAGAAGAAGCCACCGCTTCTCACCTGCTGATGCACAGTCAGACGGGTTAATAGGTAAAAACTTTTAGAGGTGGCGTCCGCGCTGCCTCTTTTTTATTGAGAGCAGTAATATGGATTTCAGGAGGTGTTTCTACCATTAGCAGAGAGTCGTTACGCATCAATGAAGAGATCCGTGTTCGCGAAGTGCGTGTAACAAGCGCTACGGGCGAACAGCTCGGCATTATGCCGACCCGCGAGGCTCTTCGTCGTGCAGAAGAACAGCATCTCGACCTCGTCGAGGTCGCTCCGAAGGCGAAACCGCCGGTCTGCCGTATCATGGACTTCGGAAAGTACCGCTACGAACAGCAGAAGCGCGAAAAAGAAGCCAAGAAGAAGCAGAAAGTCATCAATATCAAAGAAGTTAAACTTCGTCCGCATATTGAGCAGCATGACTTTGACGTCAAGCTCAAAAATGCCCTCCGCTTCATCCAGGAAGGCAACAAAGTCAAAGTCACGATCATGTTCCGCGGCCGTGAGCTTTCCCATCAGGAACTCGGTCGTGAGGTGCTTGCCCGTGTAGCCGAAACGCTTGGCGATCAGGTAACGGTCGAGCGCAATGCCAAATTAGAAGGCAAAAACATGACGATGATCATCTCGCCGAAAGCGCAGAAGTCATCGAAAAAGAAACCGCAACAGACACAGCAAACAGATTCCAAGGGAGGAAACAGTAATGCCAAAGATTAAAACCCGCAGAGCTGCAGCAAAACGTTTCACCGTAACGGGCAGCGGAGAGTTCAAACGTAACAAGGCTTATAAGAGCCATATCCTCGAAAAGAAATCCCCGAAACGTAAACGCAACCTGCGCAAAGCAGCAATCGCTTCCGGTGCCGATTTCCGTCGCATCAAAGACATGCTGCCGTACGCTTAATCATCAGCGATACACGATTTGAAATAAACCAGATACTAGGAGGATTTACCCATGCCAAGAGTTAAAGTCGGCGTGACTGCACATAGACGTCATAAGAAAATCTTAAAATTAGCCAAAGGCTACAAAGGCTCCAAGAGCAAACAGTTTAAAAAAGCTAACGAGACTGTCATGAAGGCACTCTACTATGCCCGTCGTGACCGTCGCGCAAAGAAAGGCGAGTTCCGCGCACTGTGGATCGCCCGCATCAATGCAGCTGCCCGTCAGAACGGCATTTCCTACAGCCGCCTGATCAACGGCCTCACGAAAGCAGGCGTTGAAGTCAACCGCAAAATGCTCGCTGACCTCGCCGTTTCCGATGCTGCCGCTTTCGCTCAGCTCGTTGCTGTTGCTAAAGAAAACCAGTAAGAATTTACGAACGGGTTCATATTTCGTCAAACGGGATATGAGCCCGTTTTTTGTATCCGGATTGCGCCATTACCATGAAAACGACCGATTGCTTCACGTCAAAATGACGGATACTGCCAGATTTATAGGAAACAGAAACGGGGGATCGATATGAGAGAACAGATTGAAAGCGCGGCGAATAAAAAGATCAAACTCGCCGCATCGCTCGCACAGCGAAAACACCGTCAAAAAGAAGGAAGGTTTGTCGCGGAAGGCGTACGCCTCGTCGAGATGGTCGCGGCGTCGGACTGGACGATTGACTTTGCGTTGTTTACGCCGGAACTCGAACAGGACGAACGCGGCGCAAAACTGCTGACGTCATTGGAGACGAAATGTCCGGTCTGTGAAGTCAGCGCGCCGCTGTTTAAAAAGGCAAGCGGGACGGAGACGCCGCAGGGAATCCTCGCGGTTGTCCGCATGAACCACGCGGAACTTGACGCGTTCGCGGAGTCGGATAATCCGTTTTATGTCGTCCTCGACGGCGTGCAGGATCCCGGCAACGCCGGTACGATTATCCGCACGGCCGATGCGGCCGGGGCAGACGGGATCATTTTCCTTACGGGCTGTGTTGACGTATTTGACGCCAAAACCGTACGCGCGGCGATGGGATCGCTGTTCCATATTCCCGTTGTGACGAATGTCAATCGTGCGGAATTCCTGGATTTTACGACAAAAAAAGGACTGAAGCTCTACGCTACAGCCCTCGATGATACGGCAAAAACGATTTATGAAACAGATTTGACGGGCGGTACGGCCGTCGTGTTCGGCAATGAAGGAAACGGTGTGTCCGAAGAATTGTTACATGCGTCGCAAAGCGTTTATATCCCGATGTACGGCGGTGCCGAGTCACTCAATGTCAACGCGTCGGCAGCGATTGTGCTTTACGAAGCTGTGCGGCAAAGACATTTTTAAATCTTATTCATCCCAACAGAAGTAGACGCCGAGAATTCCTTTCTGTACGGTCGCGGTGAAGGAACTGCCGATGACTTCGTTGCTGATGGTGTAAGGATAGGCTTGTGTCAGTACGGCGTCGTTGAGAGGCCAGCGGACATCATCGACGCGAACACCTTCACATGTTGAGGTGAACGGGAGAAGGGAGACGGCTTTCGGCTGTTGGTAGAGCATGGCGTGGAGAGTTTCACCGTTTTTGATGAAAATCAGTGTTTCGCGTTTGTCGGCGAGGCAGACGGGGACGGGGAGCGCGGCGCAGGAAAACAGCGTACTGAACGCATGGTCAAACCGTCCGCCGAATGCACCGGTGATGAGGAGTGGCGCACTTTCGTCAACGGCGCGTTTGAGCGCGAGCTGCGTATCCGTATCGTCTTTGGCGGGAGGGAATGATTCGACGATAATGCCGCTTTTTTCGTAACGCTCCCATGTTTCGTGATCGGCACTGTCGCCGTCGCCGATGAGGCGTTCCGGTTTGATTTTTGCGGCGTCACAGGCTTCAAGTCCGCGGTCGATCGCCCAAATACGGCGGTTTTTCGCGACTTTTTTCAGCCAGGACTTCCCCGGTTTACGTCCGCCGGTGACGAGAAGCAGCGGTGCGTTCGGCAATTCGTGACCGGTTGTTTCGAGGTTGACCTGCGGCAAAGAAAAACGTGTTCTCATGATGTATGTACAGCGCCGGCTCAATGAATCCGACGCGTTCTCCTTTCTGTGTCATTAGTCTTATTTTACCACAAAACCTGACTGAATGTCTCCAAATTCCAATAAATCGCAGAATGGATGCCCGGACTGTCAAATATGACGGTTCGGGCTTTTTTGCGTGTAAAAAAATCAGCCCGGAGGGATTTTCCGGGCTGATGTCAGCAAGAAATCGATATACGGTTTAAGAACGCGGCTTTACGAGCGGCGGAACCTGCTCTATGCTCTGATCGTAGCCGTCGATAAGGTAGTCGGAGAGTCGTCCGACTTTGAATTTTTTCGGATCATCGTCGGCGCGTTTTTCGTTTTCCGTGAGGATGATGTCAAGCGCCTCGGCCGTGTACTTTGCGGCGTCGGTCATATGCATGACGAGGATGGATCCGCGCCGGACATTGCCTTTCGCGTCGTAAATGCCGTGCTGGATCGCACCGACAACGGCTTGCATGGAACCGGCGTTGTAGTCATCGACACTTTCCGAGCCGGAGACGATGTAGGTAAAACCGGCGTCAAAGATGGATTTTATCCCCTGTTTGCTGATCGCAAGTGTCGGCGGGCGCATGTAACGCGTGAGGACAGGCTGTCCCTGATACGTGACATCGCCGATCGTTTTCGCGAGTTCTTCATAGGACTGTTTGACGTCAGCGGCATAATCTTCTTTGTCCATCGACTTCATGTAACCGCCCTGATCGACCATCGGACTGTGACGGTTCGTATGACTGCCGATGACATGTCCGTCCTCGGCGATCGCGCGCAGCAGGTTCGGATTGTTCTTGACATTCCATGTGATGATGAAGAAATTGCCCGGTACGTGATGTTTGCGCAGGACGTAGAGCAGATGGTTGAGGGAATAGTCGGTGCTCCAGTCGTCGAATGTGAAGAAAATCGTGTTGTCGGCGACCGTCTTGATCACACCTTCCTGATCGAGTTGGCGGCGTTGCGCGTTGTTGAATCCTTTGACGCGGTCCAGATCGTTGACGAGCGGCGAGCCGATGTAATATTTCTTCATGTCGCGATCGAGATTTTTATCCGCATCGTTGACGGTAACGATGCCCGGCCGCAGACTGTAGGGGAGAACGTCTGTGGAAACCGGATAGGTCCAGAGTTTACTCGGATCCGCCAATACCTGCCCGATACTCGCGAGATGATACGCTGAGTCGTTGGCGACATTGAGTTCCGGCGAGTCGCCGAAGGTGCGGTACGCGTTGTTGTCGATCTTGTTGCGTTTGATGAGATCGAGGACCTGACCCGTGAGCATCGGATGCGTCAGGAAGTCGAGACGCATGTAGATGATCTGTCCGCGCCCCATGGAGCGGATGGATTTGCCGAACATGCCGGAGAAAATATCCTCGGCATTGACGGCTTCTTTATTTTTTGTCTGTACGGCATTAATGGTCTGACCGAAAAGACGGATGCCCATCGCAGAGCAGGCTTCATTGACTTCCGGCGTTTCCTTGCCGAAAACCTGACGCGCGATGACCGGTTTGACGCCGTAATCTTTCAGCATGCGTTTCTGCAGGCGGTCGATCTGAGCGCAGGTGTCAAGGTATGTACCGTTTTCACCGGTTCGCAGTCCGAGACCGAGTTCGTGGCCGCGGTTGACGATTTCGCGCACCGTAGAACCGTAACGCTGCAGTTCAAGCTCCGTGACGAAGAACGTAGCTTTCGTCCGGTAGGCATCAAGGCGGTTCAGGATATCTTCGACAGGGGCTTTTTTCGTCAGGCCGCCGAACGTGACGATGATATTCTGTGCCGTTGTCGTAATGAAACGCTCTTTCGGCGCCTGTTGCCCCTGATTGGCCTGACGCAGGGATTCGTAGCGTGCCTGATCGGCGGCGCTGATACGCGGACCTTTTGTCACGGCGGGCTTTTTGACGGTCGTTGACGTTGATGCGGATGTATTGTTTTGCCGACTCGTTGTCGTCGTTTGTCCGGACGGCTCATACGACGGGACGGACGAAGCAGGGACGGTTTGTTTCGGTGCCGAATCCTCTGCAATCGGCGTCATTTTGACCGGCTTATAGTCGGGGACGGAAGAAGCAGGAGCGGTCTGAACCGGCTTATAGTCCGGAATATCGCGGGCGGGAACGGTTTCGGCCGGCTTGCTCACAGTCGGCGCGGGTTCGTTCTGCGGAGCCGGGGTATAGCCCGGAACGTCATGCGCGGGGACGGTCCGAACCGGCTGATTTGACGTATTGTCACGCGGTGTGTAAACGGGGACTGTCTATATTACCTATAATGTAGAAAAACCGATGGCCGGAAAATTCGCCCTTTTAAGTTTCCTGTTTGTCATTCTCGTAACGGGGTTCGTCCGGGTGGCGATTATCCTGTATGAAGGCCGGGAAAGCCGGGAACATCTCGAGCGTCAGGCATTGACGGATACACTCACAGGACTGTACAACCGCCGCGGATTTGACGATAACGTCGACCGCTGGATGACGGAACATCTCAACAGTTTTGCAGCTATCGCCCTTCTCGATATTGACAATTTCAAACAGATCAACGACCGGTTCGGACATCCGTTCGGAGACCGCATTCTGATTTACCTTTCCCGGAACATGGAGGCGTTTTTCGGTGAACAGGCCATTCTCGGACGCAACGGCGGCGACGAGTTTATCCTGCTTCTCAAGTACGTTACGGAGGAACAAGCCGATGAAACACTGCGTGCATTCGCGGGGCAGGTATCACCGTTCGTGAGTGAAGAGAGAACGTTACCGTTTACCGTTTCGATCGGTTATTCCGCCGGGCCGGGATCCCGCCGCGAAATGACGCGTATGGCGGATAAAGCGCTCTATACGGTCAAGCTGAACGGACGCAACGGCGTCGAATGCTATAATTCGGAACGCGATGAGGAAGAACGCAGTCAGCTCGGCTTTGCCCTCAAAGATTTTGACCTTTATATGCCGGGCGGACTCCTGATCATGAACGTTACGGAAGGAAAGCGCAAACTGCTTTTTGCCAATCAGGCTGCCGTAAAACTGCACGGGTTTGACTCGCTGAAAGAACTGCTTGCGTATGCTTCGGAAAATCCGACATCTCTCGTCTATGAAGAGGATTTCGCGAAAATCGACCCGTATGGGAATAATCGGTTGTTCCTCCGCATTCGCGACAAACACGGACGTTTAAAGAACGTCTTATTTCTGAGCCGTTTTCATCACAACGAATACTACGGAGATATGAGCTTTATTACGGAAATCCCGTTAGATTACGAACATCAGGAAGGGTAATGGACATGGCCGGCAATCAAAAAGAACAAAATAAAGCAATGCAGTTGTTTTATAACGAACTGACATCCTATTTCAATCACGAAAAAGGAGCAGCGCTCGTGCAATCCGTTATGAACGGTACTGCCGTTTGCATGTATTGGAAAGACAAGGATCTGCGTTACCGGGGCGCAAACTCGACGTTCCTTTCTTTCTACGGACTGTCGCTCAAAAAACTCTTGGGACGTACCGCCGAAGAATTAAAGACCGTTAGTCATCCGAAAGAACTGCATGAGCAGGAGAAAAAACTCCTTGCCGACGGAGAACCGATCCGTGGGACACAGGATGTCGAAATCCGCGGCGAACGCAAGCACTGTCTGTATTCCGAGGCTCCGATTCGGGAAAACGGTGAGATTACGGGACTTGTCGGTTTTTTCTTTGACATCACGCCGATGCGGGAAAACGAAATGCGCCTGAAAGAGGAGACCTTCCGGGATCCTTTGACGTCACTGCGAAATCGACGCGGCCTTGCCGTTGACGAACAATACCTGCTGCATAAGCATATTTTCGTTATGATCATTGACGTCGATTATTTTAAAGTATTTAATGACTCGTACGGCCATGCCAGCGGCGACGTCGTCCTGACAACGGTCACCGAACGCATCCGACGCATTTACGGAGCAGGTCATTGCTACCGGATCGGCGGTGACGAATTCCTCGTCATCGGGAGCTATGTGTCCGATTATGATATCCGTCGCAAAGATGAGGTATTGCGCCGGAAACTGGAAAACGTTCATGTCTTTGAGCGCGTATTTCCGATACATATTTCCTGCGGCTATGTCCACGGGATTCCCGATACGATCGAAGACCTGCAAGAAATGCAGGAAACGGCCGATCGAAATCTCTATGTTGTTAAAAAGAACGGCCGCAACGGCATCGAAGGAAGCGCACGTAACGGGGATGTAGATCTTCTCCCCGAGTTTATCGATGAACTCACCGAACTGCCGAATGCCGCATATTATCGGGCAACCGGTGATAAATGGCTGAGAGACCATGCAAACGGGAGCGTTCCTGCCGTCATTTATGCCGACGCCTACGGTACTCATGCTTACAATGAACAGTACGGGTTTGAAGAAGGCGACCGTCTGTTACAGCAATCGGCCAAAATTCTGCAGAAGTTGTTCCCGGATTGCCCGATTATCCGCCATACAGAGGACCGGTTTGTCATTTTGACTACAAAGAATCGGGAAGAGATTCGTCAGGCGATCAATCAGCTCAATGAAGAAATCAACCGCTGGTCAAATGGGTTTGCCGCGGGATTCCGCGTCGGCGTTTATTTCGTCACACAGCCGTTTGATGCCATAACGGCATTGGATCGGGCGCGCCGCACGAAGAATTATTATGACCTTGACCGTACGAACTGCGTCCATTTTTACGATGAAAATGTACGCCATTTTGTCGACAACAAGGATTATATTCTTACCAATATCAACCGGGCGATCTCATCGCATTGGATTGAACCGTACTATCAGCCGAATTTGGGACTCTTTAACAACAAAGTCATCAGCTTTGAAGCCCTGGCCCGTTGGAAAGATCCGGAACGCGGCGTGCTCCTTCCCGAGGAATTTGTGCCGATCCTCGAAGAATCGAATTTAGCCTATCGACTCGATTTGTACATGCTCGATCTCGTTTGCCGGGATCTTGCCGAAGTCCGGGCAAAGGGCGGTGCCACGGTCCCGTGTCATTTGAATTTGACGCGAAGTGACATCTCTTACCCCGGTATCCATGAGAAAATCAACGCGATTGTCAAGTCATACGGACTGACACCGCAGTATATCGGCTTTGAATTCAGCGGTGCGGCATTGTCGGATAACGCCTCCGATCATATCCGTCGTTTCCGTCAAGACGGCTATACCGTTATTCTTGATAATTTCGGCAATGACGGCATTCCCTTATCCCTCGTAGAAAATATCGAATTTGACATATTGAAATTGGATCGGAGCCTGCTCCAAAACGTCGGTCGTAAAACACATGTCGTTTTGTCGGCTGTCATTGACGCGTGCAAGCGGATCGGAATCCTGCCGCTCATGGAAGGCGTCGAAACTGCCCAGCAGGTCGAAGTATTGCGCTTAGCCGGCTGTATGATCATCCAGGGCGACTGGGTTTCCCCGCCGCTGCCGAAAGAAGGCCCGTTCCTCATCGGCCCCGAGAAAAAACCGATGCAGCTCCAAAAGCCCGAAGATGCGGAGTTTTACCGGCCGCTGCATCGCGTTAACGTGTTAAATGTCACCTCGAATCATATCGGTGCCGGGTTCCGCCCGATTCAGGAACGGCAAACGGTTTTCCTGATCGTGGTAGAGAACGATCGGGTTCATATTATCTATGAAAACGAAGCAGCCCGCATCTGGGAGAAAAAGCAGGGACGATACGACCGGACCGGTCTGGAAGAGCTCATCAACGACGAATCGACAAGGACATACCGGGAAATCCGGGAATTTGTCCGCCCGCTGAATCGAATCGGTGATATTTCCCGTTATGAGGTATACGTACCGGATATTTGCATCACCATGAAGGCGCAGCTTGTTTCCGTGCAAAAAGACAAAAAAGCGTACCTCGTTGTCGGCTATAAATTCCGCGATGTAAAACAGGTCAAAGATCTCGGTAAAATCCGGAAAGCCGAACGTCTCTATAACGGCGGTACAGATATTCAGATCGAGGATTTCGATCAAATGCCGTGTGCTCTGTTGATTTACCGTCTCGATGAACCGTATGAGATCCTCTATGCCAATCGGAAAACGGCGCAACTTTGGGGATGTGACACGGTTGACGACCTGATGAACTATTTGCACGGAACGGTTTATCGTGTCATTTATTCGGATGATCGTATCCCTGCATGGTCAGCCATGATGCGTGGACTCCGTGGTAACGACGGGGAATATTATGACGTCAGTTTCCGCATTATGCCCAAAACCGGAGGCCTTCGTTGGGCGCGGACTTCCGCTGTTCGCGTCGATTCCGATCAGGGACCGCTCGTTTTCTGCATGTTGCAGGAAATCAAAGAGGAACGAAAAGTTACCGACAGTCTGACGGGACTTATCAGTCAGAACCAATTTACGGAACAGCTTTCCTCTTTGATCCGTGATAACCGTTCCCGCAAGGTTTACGAAAAACGCGCCGTTGTTTTTTTGAATATCGAGTCATTCCGTATATATAATGAACGCTTCGGCCTTGCCGCGGGCGACGAACTTCTGCGGCGGATTGCGGAGGAACTGCATAAAGCTTTCCCCGATGCGATTCTCACGCGTCAGCCGGTCGATTCGTTCTGTGTGTTCACAAAAGTCGACGGTATCGAAGAAAACTTGACGGCTGTTCGTAAGAGCTTAGCCGATGTGCGCGGCTACGAAGATCTTGTTATCGATGCCGGTATCTATGAAATTCCGAAAGAAGAAACCCACGCGGGTGTTTGTATGAGTAACGCCGCAGCTGCCTGCCGGAACATTTACGGCAATCCCGGCAAAGACACGGCGTATTATGACCATAAGCTCGTCGAAAAGCTGGAACTCGAAAATTATGTTGCTTCGCATATCGACGAAGCGATCGCAAAACGTTGGATCAAGGTTTATTATCAACCGGTCATCCGCGTCATTAATCATGAGCTTTGCAGTGCCGAGGCACTTGCGCGTTGGATTGACCCGGAACACGGTTTCCTGAATCCGGGACAGTTTATCACGGCACTTGAGCGCTCGCAGCAGATTCAAAAACTTGATAAGTACATGCTGCGCGCCGTCTGTGAGGAACATAAGGAACGCCTTGCCGCCGGCAAACCGGTCGTTCCCGTTTCGTTCAATCTGTCACGGTTTGACTTCCTCGAGGGCGATATTGTATCTTATGTCATCGAAACCGTTAAGTCCTATGATATCCCGCATGACATGATCCGTATTGAGATCACGGAATCGATGGCAGCAACGGAAGCGGAACGCATCCAAAAAGATATCAACCGCCTGCGCGCAGTCGGATTCCAGGTTTGGATGGACGATTTCGGCAGCGGTTATTCGTCATTGAATCTGCTCAAGGATTTCGATTTTGATGAGACAAAACTTGACATGAAGTTTTTCTCGACGCTGACGGAAAAATCACGCAAGATCATCTCGGACCTCGTCCGCATGGTCAAGGGTATCGGCCTCGAGACCGTGGCCGAAGGCGTTGACACGAGGGAAAAATACGAATTCCTGCGCGATATCGGCTGTGAAAAGATTCAGGGGTGGTATTTCGGCAAACCCCAGCCGTATGACGAACTCATCTGTCATATGGAAGAGCAGAATATCGGGGTCGAAGAGCGTAAGTACAGTCTTCTTTACGCCAAGGCGGGACATCTCGATTTCCAGCGCGATAAATCGCTCGCGATCGTGGAAAAGGAACAGAACTGGCTGATTTTCCGGTATTTGCGTGATGACTATCGGAAGGAAATCGTACAAATCGGCGAATTGACACCGGATGAACCGGTTTACGGACGGCGTTTCCCGTTAACGGCAAAAACGAAGTCGTCATTTTCGGCAATGGAAGCGGCAGAAAAAAACGGGAAACCGCAAAGTGCCTATCTTGTATCCGACTACGGCTATTTACATCTGGAGTCAACGTTTATCGGGAGAGTCGGCGGCCGCGCCCTGTTCGATTTTACCGTGGAAATGCTGACCCCCGAAGCTCCCGTCACTCGACAGAGTAAAATGGACGCTCTTATCCGCAATCTGTATCAGGCATACGTTTATGCGGGGGTGACAGATTGGAACGACGACAGCGTTCATACCATTATTGACAACCGGGCTTCGCAGCGCACGGCGACAACGGACTTTACGCTTTCCGGATGGCTCAGCGAAGGCTACAAGGAAATCATTGCGCCCGAGGACTGGGAACGCTATCTGGCGTTCAACAATGAACCGGCAATTATTGCCCATATGAAGGACTCCTATGCCTACGCCGAGGCATTTCGTACGCATGATGACAACGGCGGCTATTCTTGGCGTAAACATGTGATTATCAAGGTTCAGGGCAGAGATCGGCAGTATTTATATCTGACCTGTCCGATCACAACTCCGCCGATTGATGCAGCAAAACAGTAATTTTCGACTCAGTTAACCAAGCTTCAGAGGTACTAAAAGATGAAATACACTGATACAAACAATGACACGTTACCGGTTGACTGTATACCGAATGTCGATCCGGTCACGGGACTTTGCACTGCTTTCGTCTTTGAACGCACGCTTGCCGAGCGTATTTCGGCGTTAAACAACGGACAGGACAATGTGGCGTGGGCCGTCATCAGTTTTGACATCCGTCATTTTAAGGTTTTTAACAATCAGAACGGTTTTCTCGCAGGCAATGAGTTGCTGCGTCAATTCGGCGAGGAGATTCAAAACGTTATCGGTTCCGATTCTGTCGCACGCATATATGCCGATAATTTCTATGCGCTCGTTGAAGACAGCAGGGCGGAGCAAACAATACATGTCCTTCACGAGCGAATGAAGCACCACGGGCGGAACAGCGCCGAGATTTTCGCCGGTATTTATACATTGACCGGTGAGGAAAAAGACAGCAAAGTCGCGATGGACCGCGCAAGGCTTGCGGCGGAAAATGTTCGCGAGAACGCCTACGCTTATTGCGGACGTTATACGGTAGAGATGGAAAATGCCCTGAAACTGGAATCGTATCTGATTTCCCACGTCGACGAGGCTATCACAAAAGGATGGATCAAGGTTTTTTACCAGCCGATTGTCGAAACGTTTTCGGGGCGGATTGCCGCGATGGAGGCATTGTCACGCTGGGACGATCCTGTCAACGGTTTTTTGACGCCGGGCCAGTTTATTCCTGTGCTGGAAAATGCGCATCTTCTCTATAAAGTCGATCTTTACGTTTTGGAAACGGCCTGCCGTACTATGCGGCAGCGGTGGAATGAGGATAATGTGCCGATTCCCGTTTCCATTAACCTTTCCCGTCACGATCTGAATCTGCCGGACCTGCATGAACGGGTCAATGCCATATTGCAGCAATACGGTATTCCCCACAATCTGATTCATCTGGAAATCACCGAGTCGGTCATCTTTTCGGACGAAGAGGCGGTCAACGATCACATCCGTGCGTTTCATAACGACGGCTTTGAGGTATGGCTCGATGATTTTGGAAGCGGGTATTCCTCGCTTAATACGCTGCAAAATTACGATTTTGACTGCATTAAAATCGACATGCAGTTCTTGCGGCGCGAAAATTACCGCACGCATCTGATGATACGCAGTATCGTTGACATGGCAAAGCGTCTCGGCATGTTGACACTCACCGAAGGCGTCGAGACGCAGGAACAGTTTGACTTTTTGAAGAGCATCGGTTGCTTTTTAACACAGGGTTATTTTTTCTCGAAGCCGGACACTATCGAACGATTGAAGGAAAATACCGCTTTGGTCAAAGCCGGTGTTGAAACAAGCCGGGAGCGTGTTTTTTACCGTCGGATCGGCAAGGTCAATGTGCTTGATTTCGCCAACCCGATCGGTAATACGGCTTCGGATCGCGAATTGCCGACGGCAATTATGAAACTCGACCGGGAACACAGCCGCTTCCTTTATACGACGGCGAAGTTCCGCAAGTTTTTGGAGGAAGTCTGTGCGGGACCGTGGGAAAACATCGCGCCAAACCGCATCACCAATGATGAGAAACTGGATGCGACGTTGAAGAATTTGGCCGATTCGGCTGTCATTTCCAAGCGTCCGGCCGGGTACGATTTCGTATTTCACAATATCACAGGCAGAATGTCCGTCGAGTTTATTACGGAGTATTTGGGTCAGCGTGCTTTTTATGTCCGTTTGATCGAACTCGAATATCATTTCCACACGCCGCAGGCACGCTTGGCTGTCATGCAGGATATTTATTCCGTTTTTTGGCGGGTCGGAGAAATCTATCCCGATGAAGACCGGTTTGTCCATTGGTACGGGCGGCTTAGAGACGCCCAAAAATACGAAGGACTCACGGCAAAGCGGGCAATTGCGCTTTATGCCGATCAGTACATTCATCCGTCGGAACGTGAACGGTTTTGTCGCCTATTGGACCCGAAAACACTCCATGTACGGTTGGCGGGAACACCGGAACGGATCCTGAATGCCTTTTTCCATATGGGCGAAGATGACGGCAGTTACCATTGGCGTCGTGCTGTGATCACGGAAATTACCGATGCGGATGATACGAGGCGTTATCTTGTTACCGTCAGCCGCAATCTCGCGGGCTGGGATGATGTACGTTTAGAACGGACATTTGAACAGGAAAATCCACCTGATGATATCGCGGACGGCTATAAATCGGACGGTGTACCGCGCCCCGATGCCCTTTGGCGGGCGTTCACGACGCAGAAACGTCTCGGGATGTTTTGGAAAGACAGTCAGCGTCGTTTTGTCGGTGCCAACGAAACCTTCCTGCATTATTACAATTTGACGCTCGGTGACATTTTAGGAAAAAATGACGAAGATATGGGCTGGCATCCGGATCCGGAACCGTTCAAGCGGGATGAGGAACGGGTGCTCCGCGAAGGCGCCATGATCACGGAAGCGGTCGGTGAATGCCTCGTACGCGGGAAAGTCCGCAAAATCATGGCGTCAAAGGCTCCCGTTTACGACCACGGTAAAATTGTCGGATTAGCCGGTTATTTTGTTGACGTCACGAATGTGGCCGATCTCGTTTCCGCTTATAAAACGAAGGATAACACCGATTCGATGACGGGGCTGATGAACCTGCACGGCCTTGCGGCAGCCTGTGAACAGGAAGCACGTCAATATGAACGGGAAAAAGAAAATTTCTGCTTTGTCACGCTGCAGCTTCTTGACTTGAGAAAATTCCGTGCGGCGTACGGAAGAGAAATGTATGTACAGCTCATGCAGATTGTTGCCGAAACGCTGAAAAATACAATTCCCGAGGGATTTGCCCTTGCCCGCATGTTCGGAAGCCGCTTCGGAATATTGATGCATTGCCCGACGGCACTTATGCTGACCGATGTACAAAATCGAATCAGTTTAGCACTGAAACAGATCCGCCGTGTTGACAAAGACACACCGGTCACGCTCTATTTTGCGATCGGTTCAGCCTGGTATGCCGATACGGAGGATATCGGTGAAATGATTATCCGCGCCGAAAATATGATGCTGGAACACAAAACCTTCTAAAACAAGCTCCGATGTGCTATGATAACTATATAGGGTTTTTATCGTATTACAGGGAAAGATAAATACAGGGAACAGCATGCAAAGGAGTTGTTTAGTGTGGTCCAGTTTTCATATTACGGTCATTCCTGCTTCCTGCTCGATGACGGTCAATATAAAGTGCTCTTTGATCCGTTCCTGACGGGAAATCCAAAGGCGTCAATCGCAGCTGACGAAGCGGAATGCGACTACATTCTCGTTTCCCACGCACACGGCGATCATCTCGGTGACGCGCCGGAAATCGCGAAACGTACGGGTGCGGCGATCGTGGCCATCCCGGAAGTTCTCGCGCTTTGTCAGGAACGCGTCGGCGACATCAAATCGTATCCGATGAACATCGGCGGTTCGGTGAAGCTGCCGTTCGGAAGAGTCCGGATGACACATGCGGATCACAGCAGCGGC
>CACXCC010000096.1 GCA_902766015.1 uncultured Veillonellaceae bacterium | reverse complement strand
TTCATCGTCGGCTCGAGTCCGGCAAATCCCATCATCGACGTCACGTCAATGTCAACGCCGTCCCAGGCCGCTGCGTCAATAAACGCCTGACGTCCGCCTGCGAGCTGCGTTTTACCGCTGTAGCGCGAGCGGAGACGTTTGTACGCATCCTCATCGGACAAAACAGCAAGTTCCGGCTCGAACTCGCGGATCTGCGCCTCTAAAAGTTCGTCACTGCGATTTGCCGCGAGTACGGAAATATGAAACCGATCCGGGTTGCGGCGCACGACTTCGAGCGTCTGCGTCCCGATCGACCCCGTTGAGCCGAGTACGGCAATATTTTTCTTCGTCATGCCGCACCCCCGACTTTCATCGCGAGGTCGGAAACCAACGCAAAGTAATAGACGAGCGGCGCCGTAAAGAGCACACTGTCAAAACGATCCCAGACACCGCCGTGTCCCGGGATGATATTGCCCGAATCCTTGATACCCGTATACCGTTTCGCGACAGACTCGACGAGGTCGCCTACCGTGCCGAAAATCGAAATAAAGAAGCCGAGAACAGCAAGCTCGAGAACCGGCAACGAGAAAAACCAGCCGACCAGAGCCGTCATTACGATCGTTCCGACGACACCGCCGAGGAATCCCTCGACCGTTTTATTCGGGCTGATCGTGCGGCAGAGTTTATGACTGCCGAAGGCGCGTCCCGTAAAATACGCAAAACTGTCACTCGACCACGTCCCGATGAACATGACCCAGATCATCGCGCAGCCGAACGAAAATGACCCGAGAGGCGTCGAAAGCATCGTATCCGGCTGCATCATGCGGAGTAAAACCATATGTCCGAACGGCAGTCCGAAATAGAGAATCCCCGCCACCGAAAGCGCCGCGCCCGTAAACGAAACGCGTCCGTGCAGGAAAACCGCAGCCGCGAGCATCACGAGCATCGAAATCGTAATAACGCCGATGAGTTCGTCGTTATTGCCGAGATACGAACATCCCCAGATGAAAAACAGCGCGACGACGCCGATAAAAAACAAAATATTTTCGTGTTTGTGCACAAATGCGCGCGCAAACTCAAACCAGGCGATGAGAGAAAGCAGCAGGGCAAAACCCGCGAACAGCCATCCTCCCGTCTGGATAACGAACGCCGCCAAAACGATGCCGACCGCGCCCGTAATAATCCGTGTAAGCAAAACAGTTCCTCCTCTCCCGCGTCACTCGTCATCGAGTCCGCCGAAACGGCGGTGACGTCCGGAAAAGTCTTGAATCGCCCGCAAAAATTCCTCCGGGGAAAACGCGGGCCAGTTCGTGTCCGTAAACCAGAGTTCCGCATAAGCGCACTGCCAAAGCAGATAATTACTGAGGCGCAAATCTCCACCCGTACGGATCAGAAGGTCAACCGGCGGATCGCCTGACGTGTCAAGTGACGCGTCAAAGAGTTCCTCCGTCAAGTCTTCCGGCTGCATCTCGCCCGCTTTTGACATCGACATCAGCGACTGCACCGCGCGCACAATCTCATCGCGTGCACCGTAATTGACGGCAACGTTAAAATGAATGCCGCTGTTTCCGGCCATCATCGTCTCCGCTTTTGTCATCATATCGCGAAGCAGCGGGGAAAACGCATCCGTGCGCCCGATAAAATGAATGCGCACGTTATCCTCATTCATCTCCTGCATCTCGCGGTCAAGATACTCGGCAAAAAGCTGCATGAGACAGTCGACTTCCGTATGCGGACGCTTCCAGTTTTCCGTCGAAAACGCATAGACAGTCAGCACCTCAATACCGAGACTGTTCGCCGTTTTCAGGATCTTCTTCAGCGTTTTGACACCGGCATTATGTCCGTACGTACGCGGCATACCGCGGCGTTTCGCCCAACGACCGTTTCCGTCCATAATAATTGCGACATGACGCGGCAGATTTTCCCGGTTTATGCTATTCATTAAGGCAGCGGCATCTTCCTTCGTGTCAGAACCGCTGCGAAATATTTTCTTCCACATTTGATTTCACCACTGAAGTCAATTGAAGCTGTTAAATAAGGAAAAGCCCCTCTCAACAAGTACGCAAGAGGGGCCATCCCGTCAGGGTGCTTCGATTGCAGCTACCGGACATCCGGCAGCGCAGGCACCGCATTCAATGCACGTATCCGGATCGATTTCGTAGTGCTCGTCGCCTTCGCTGATTGCTTCAACCGGGCAGACGGAAGCACACGAACCGCAGGAAATGCAGTCGTCACCAATTTTATAAGCCATACTCAGGACACCTCCTTTCGCAGTCTGGCTGCTAAAGTCAGAAGTATAGTTTCGTCCGCGAGCTGACGCTGACGGACGACGTAAAGGCATCGTTCATCGACCGGAAAAAAGTCGCGTTCGGGATGCGTCATTTCCGTTTTGACCGACAAACCCGCCGTTTTCGCAATCGCTTCTGCTTCCTCGAAAGGACGGCCGACAAGATCAGGTGTCATCAGACCTCCATAACCTCTTTTTCTTTCGTTGCTTTGGCCGTATCGACGAGCTTAACGTATTTATCGACGAGTTTCTGCATGGATTCCTGTCCGCGCTTCATCTCATCTTCCGTGATTTCCTTGTCTTTCTCAAGCTTCTTGATCGCGTCATTGCCGTCACGACGGACATTGCGCAGAGCGATCTTCGCTTCCTCGGCCTTTTTGTTGACCGTTTTGACGAGTTCCTGACGGCGTTCCTGCGTAAGCTGCGGGATCGTCAGGCGGATGGCCGTACCGTCCGAGTTCGGCGAAAGTCCGAGATCCGACTTCATAATCGCCACTTCGATCTCGTGCAGGATGGACTTTTCCCACGGCTGGATCATAATCATGCGCGGCTCCGGAACGGAAACTTTCGCGACCTGATTTACCGGCGTCGGAGCACCGTAATAATTGACCATGACTTTGTCAAGAAGTGACGGCGTAGCACGGCCGGCGCGAAGCGAACCGAACTCATGTTTCAGCGCGTCAATCGACTTTTTCATGCGATCCTCATGCGATTTGAGAATATCCTTTACCATTACCCAATCTCTCCTTTAATCATTCGTTCCGACCGTCGTACCGATCGTTTCACCGAGAGCGGCACGGACGATGTTCGTGTGGTCATCGATATTGAAGACGACGAGAGGGATTTTGTTATCCATGCAGAGGCTTGTCGCCGTCGAATCCATAACGGCAAGGCCCCGGTTCAGGATATCAATATATGTCAGGGTATCGAATTTCTTGGCATTCGGGTTCTTGTTCGGATCGGAATCGTAAATGCCGTCCGTGCCCTTTTTCGCCATGAGAATGACGTCAGCCTCGATCTCGGCTGCGCGGAGTGCTGCCGTCGTATCCGTCGAGAAGTACGGATTGCCCGTACCGGCGCCGAAAATGACAACGCGGCCTTTCTCCATATGACGGATTGCCTTGCGGCGAATGTACGGCTCGGCGACCTGACGCATCTCGATTGCCGTCTGCACGCGCGTGTCAACGTCAAGTTTCTCGAGTGCATCCTGCAGAGACAGCGCATTCATGACCGTTGCCATCATGCCCATGTAGTCCGCCGTTGCGCGGTCCATGCCCTTGGCACTTCCCGAAAGTCCACGCCAGATATTGCCGCCACCGACAACAATCGCAACGTCAATGCCGTGTTTGCGGATCTCGCGGATCTGTACGGCGATATCCTCGACAACTTCCGGATTGATACCAAAGCGCTGATCGCCTGCCAGCGACTCGCCGCTCAGTTTCAGGACAACACGTTTATATTTCGTATTCAAAGCATTACCCTCCATATACCGTCTTCCTGTCGTTTTCCTATTCTTCTACTAGTTCGACGACAAGAGCCCTATTTCCTGTTTACCGGGAAAAATCTCTGAAAAAAAAGAGAACACAATCCCTATGTGTTCTCTTCCCTTTCCGGTGCCCGAAGAGGCTTATTTCATCTGCGCTGCAACTTCAGCGGCGAAATCTTCCTGTTTCTTCTCAATGCCTTCGCCGAGCTGGAAGCGCGTGAACGCATTGACTTTGACGTCACCGAGTACGTCTTTGACCGTCTTGTCCGAATCTTTGATGAAGATCTGCTCGTTCAGGCAGACTTCTTTGTAGAACTTGTTGATACGGCCGATGACCATCTTCTCGACGATCTTTTCCGGTTTGCCTTCCTCGAGAGCCTGAGCGCGGAGAACTTCTTTCTCATGCTCGAGCTGCTCAGCGGCAACACCGCTGCGGTCGATCGCAACCGGATTTGCTGCTGCGATCTGCATGGCAACATCTTTGCCGAGTTCTTCGTCGCCGCCCGTCAGGTCAACGAGGACACCGATTTTGCCGCCCATGTGGATGTAGCTGGCAACACGGCCTGCGGATTCATAACGGACAAAACGACGGAGCGAAATCTTTTCGCCGATCGTAGCCGTTGCGCCCGTAACCATAGCAGAAACTTTCTCGCCGTTGATCTCGCTGTCATTCAGCGCGTCAAGGTCAGCCGGATTCGTGTCAACGACATGTTTTGCAATGCTGTTGGCAAGCGTACGGAACTGTTCGTTGCTTGCGGCAAAGTCCGTCTCGCAGTTGACTTCAACGAGTGCGCCGACTTTTGCGTCTTCGCTGACGTATGCGACAACAGCGCCTTCTGCAGCGACGCGGCTGGCTTTCTTCTCAGCCTTTGCGATGCCTTTTTCACGCAGATAGTCGATTGCTTTTGCAACATCGCCGTCCGTTGCAACGAGGGCTTTTTTGCAGTCCATCATGCCTGCGCCCGTTTTCTCACGCAGATCTTTTACCATTGCAGCACTAATCTTTGCCATTCGTGTTTCCTCCTAAAGAAGATGATAAAAAAGGAGGGGCAGGGATAACATTCCCTTACCCCTCTTCCTGTTGTTATGCGATCGGATTACTCCGCTTTTGCTTCGTCTTCAGCAGCAGCTTCGCCGTCCTGGCCCTGGCGGCCTTCGAGAACAGCGTCAGCCATGCGGCCCGTCAGCAGTTTGACGGCGCGGATTGCATCGTCATTGCCCGGGATTACATAGTCGATCTCGTCCGGATCGCAGTTCGTGTCAACGATAGCAACGATCGGAATGTTGAGTTTGCGAGCTTCCGAAACAGCGATGCGTTCTTTGCGCGGGTCAACGACGAACAGAGCGCCCGGCAGTTTGTCCATCTCTTTGATGCCGCCGAGGTTTTTCTCGAGTTTTTCCATCTCATGACGGAGAACCTGAACCTCTTTCTTCGTGAGGACTTCGAACGTGCCGTCTTCTTCCATTGCCTCGAGTTCCTTCAGACGGGCAATACGGTTTTTGATCGTGCGGAAGTTCGTCAGCATACCGCCGAGCCAACGCTCGTTGACATAGAACATGTTTGCGCGCGTAGCTTCGTCTTTGATAGCTTCCTGAGCCTGTTTCTTCGTGCCGACGAAGAGAACGGATTTGCCTTCTTCGGCAACGCTGCGCAGGAATGCATAAGCCTCGTCAACTTTTTTGACGGTCTTCTGCAGGTCGATGATGTAGATACCGTTGCGTTCCGTAAAGATGTAACGAGCCATCTTCGGGTTCCAGCGGCGGGTCTGATGTCCGAAATGAACACCGGCTTCGAGTAACTGTTTCATTGAAATAACTGCCATGATGGTGTACCTCCTGTTTTTTGTTCTTCCGCGCCACTCATCTTCTGCACCACTCGGTCTCCCGAGCACAGGGCAGATATCGCGGACGCGTGCTTAATTTTTACACCGTTATCGATTATACCATATTGACATTGACGCGTCAAAGTTTTTCTGCGGGGATTTGACGGGAAGTTGACGTGTCAGATTGGCGTCAACTTGGATGGCTGACGATAACGTTAATTATCGTTGTCCCTGTTGGCCGGCATTTTTATAGAAAAGAACAATTTCAATGCGCCGGTTTCGTGCTCTCATCTCACTTGTCGAATTAGCAGCTGACAAAGCATTATAATCATATTCCTGCCCTGCTTCGCGTCCGACCGGTTTATATTTACCAAAAGACGTCGCTGACATCAGATGGCGTGACGGGTCAACGCCGACATTGACTTGCAGGAACTTGTAAACGGCAACGGCACGCGCCGCCGCAAGCGACAGGTTAAAGTCATCCTCAAACGTAATGTCCGCATGTCCCTGTACCTGAATCTCCCCGATGTGATCAAGATTGCGTCCGATGATCGGGCCTACCTTATTTAAAATCTCATACCCCTGCTGTTTGATGTCGCTCTCACCGGAGTCAAACAAGACTTTATCGCTGAACATGATCGTCTGACGATCCAGTTTGTCAATAATATAAATGTCAGCCGGATACTGCTGGATAATCTTATTCAAATCCTCATAATCCCGATCCGAAAAAATTTTTACTCGGTACTGACTACCAATACTTTGCTCTATCTCAGTCTGAATCTGTTGTTGACTTTGGCGCGCCTTATCCAGATTTTCCGAACCCGCAGCCATCATCTTCGCAACTACAAACAAGATAATCAGAACAACTAAAACGAAAGAAAGCATCAGGTCTGTAAACGAAGGCCAAAAATTAAAGCCGAATTTATCTTTTAACATAATATCCCGCCTTCATTCATTTACCGGTATGATTGATAGACTGGGTGATTGCCGTCTGACTTTGTTCAAGATTGGAAATCTTATTGACCATGACACCTTGTACAATAACACTGATCAGTAAAAGGAAGGCAATCAGGATAATCGGCAGATTCTTGATACTCAGGAAACCGTGCTGACGGCTTTCTTCCTCCTGCGGATAAGCACGCTCCAAGATCGTCAAAATACCGTTCAGTTTCTCTGTCATAGCCTGACCGCCCGACGCATTGGCAATTTGTGACGCCAACCGCTGCTGATCACGCGGTGAAATGCCGTCGCCGAAATTTGTTGTACTGACATATTCGTTCAGTTCCTGCAAGGACTTCCCTAAATTACCCAAAACCTGCTGAATACGTTCATTCTGTTCACCGAGTGCACGTCCGTACTGCTCCATCATATTTTGGACGCCCTTCTGCATCTCCGTCGAATTCGTTTTCAATTGTGACTGGACTGCATTCAGTTCACCGCGCACGGCAGTAAACTGATTTGCTGCTTTTTCCATTGTAGAAACAGCACTTTCATTTCTCTTTACTCCCGAACCGAATCTACGATTCAAATCATTCAAGAGTGGATATAACTGAGTCGAGTAACTATCAATCGACTTGACGATCCTACCGACATGCTCATCCTGCCCCTGAACCATCTGCGCCAGAGTATTCATCTGTCCGGAAACCTGACGATAGAAATCCGTCACACTTGCATGCAGTGCAGCGGACATAGCCGAAGTCTGCTGACGTAAATGCTCACGATCCTGTTGCTGGGATGACTGAAGACCGGCAATAATCGAGTGCAACGATGATTGGAATTGCTCGTTGCTCTTTTTCAGACCATCATAAATCTGTGATACACGAACAATCTTATCAGTACTCTTATCAAATTTCTCCGATGCGGCAGTAATCTTCTTGGATACGTTGGCTAATGCTTTCAGCGTCTGGTTGCTTTCTTCCAAATTACTCTTCAGGTCATGGACGCCCTTGTCAATCCCGTCAGCATTCTGAATCGTATGATTCAATTTAATGATACTGTTATCCGTACGCTGGAAATCCGTCGGATAAAGTACCGGGAGCCAATCTTTAATTGTATGAAGCGTCAATTTTTCCGTCAATTGGTTGACGCATTTTTCCTGAATAAACCAGGAGTAGGCAAAGACAAACGAGATCGTCATAAATACGCCCCACATACTCGGAGCAAAGGCACCGCGCAGATTCGTAAAGAGCAGCGACAGTTCATTGGCCGTTCCAGAAGTCTGCGTCACGAGAGAAAAATTACTGCCGCTGAAACTACCGATACTGATTGCTAATCCTAACAAGGTACCGAGAATACCCATGACGAGGAACATTGAGATACAGGTCTTTAAAAAGTCGGTTCCGGCGAAAATTTTCTCAATACTGTTCTTGACGAGAAGTTCCGCGTCAAGGCGGCTACTCTTGACACCGGCTTCATAAAGAACGCGTACATGGTCAAACAGAATTGCCGTCTTATCCGTCTTGCCTTTTTCGGTTTCAAAATGTTCAAAGACTTCCTTAGGATTGACAAATTCCTTCAGAACCGTGTCGCCCAAGCTGTGTACATCCGCAATCTGATCCATCATAGTCAGATTTTCCTGTGTCATGCTGCGGATTTTCAGGATCTGACGAATGACAATTCCCGCTACGACCCACATACCGATGATGACGAGATCCAGCAGGATTTCTTTCGGCCAGATGTACGATATATACGATATGTTTGATGCATCCATTTAAGTACCTCCTGTACAACCTGTTACTCGACTAAAGACAATTTACCGCGTTTCACCAGGTAAAAGTTTTCGTCTTCCTTCTTAAAAATAGCCGGCTTTTCCATTCGAAGTTTAAATGTAGTCTTATTAAGCACCTCGTCTGGTATATCAAAAAATAATGGGAATCCCCATTGATTTATTCTCTTTACATTCAATGGTACAAGGGTTCTTCCGCTTTTTATCCAAGGCGCAACAAAACACCACGGCGATTTATTTTCAATAAATTTGTAATCATATTGGCAATTACCTGTGGTCTCTTGTAAAAATACTCTCTGAATATCAGTAACCCGTACAAAATCTTCTACACCTGCATCGATGCAATATTGCGCTGATAGACTGTCGAGCCTCAGCCGCATTTTATGTGAATCACTATAATATCCATTTGCCTCAAATTCTGTTACAACTTGTCGAATAAGATTTGCATCTATCTTTACTAATTGTTTTGTAGCAGGCTTTGAATTTTGAACCTGTATTTGAGGTTTAACCGCCTGTATCTCCAAATCGGATTGAAGATCATTCCTTCCCTTCTCCTGTGTCTCCACTTTAGTATCGTAATCGTTCTTGTCGAACCGGAAAACTTGCACATTACTAATAACGCCCTGCAATTTCTCATTCATTTTAGAATCAATTTGTTTATCAATACAACTGAAGATTTCTGTACAAAGTTCCGTTTTCAGTTTTTCAATTTCCTGATCAACGACATTTTTAACCTTTTCCGTTAATTCCTTATTGCTCAGCGAACCAACATGATTCTTTTCATATTCTTTGAGCTCGAGTTGAAACTGTGCTTTAACCTGTTTCTGAACAGAAAGTTTGATATTTCTATCCAACATTATTTGACTATCTTCATTTTTTCTTATGTCAGGTCTCCTTTCCGATGGAAGTTCAATCGTCTTATTCTCTGATGACTCTCCGAACACAGTTTCTAATTTTTTTAATATCCCCATTCCGTCTCTCGCTTTTTTATAAACCCATGTACTATTAAGATATGACTCTCTATTGATAGATGTATTCTCTAATTCCTTGAGTATCGCTGACAATTGCTCAATGTAGTTAAGTATCGCCTCTATATCAACCTTAGATTCCACGCGACCTCGTCTCCCTTCACGATAAAATGAGGCTCAAAACCATTGTTGTATTTTGAACCTCACATACCTTTAGCAGCGGCTTAAATAACGGTACATTGTCTTTAACACAAGAATAAAGAGCGGTTCAACCGTCACGTCATCGGCTCTGCCGTTGGCCTTATTGCAAATGTCAACCAGTTCCTGATTAACATCTGTGCATATATCCATTTTCACGTGTCCGTCGAGTCGAATCGGTTCATATTCCAACTCTTCAATAGCAGGATTAAATACATCGAGGAATTTCTCAAAAACCAATGTCTGCTTATCGTCAATTTGAACCAAATTCAGGAAATCTTCCGATGTAATCAGTTCTTCGTCCTCTGACTGACCGTTCTCCAATGTAAAATGCTCACCGGCAATAATATCCTGTAAGCCTTGATCTTTAATTCCGCCTGTAATCTCTTCTGCAACTAAACCGTATGCAACCTCCTGCTTCGGTCGATTCGTCTTCTTTACATCAAAATAAGGACTTGCTTCCGAGTCAGGATATTCAAGCCGTACGCCGGCTTGGAATGATGCCCGGAATACATCGGCAATCATCGCGTCATCATCGAATTCGCCTTCAGCAGCCCAGTCAAGAAGCTTAGACGCATTACCGCCTACGTAGCAATGCGGCAGTTGATCCGTATTTTCATATGTACCTTTTCGCTGAAGATATCCGATGATAATGCCGGTATAGAAGAATAGTCCGGACATAACAAAAGCAATGTCTCGGATCATTCTATTGATTTCCGGCATTTTGCCGACGTCCGGTAACGAATCAAATATAGTCCGTTCGTAATATCGCAACAACGTCTCTAACCCGATATCAAAATCATGTTGCTTATCATACTTTTGCAGTTGGTCAAGGATCTTATCCATATCGGCATTGCCGTTACGAAAACGATCCAAAAGATCTTCGCCGCGTTCATGACGATCCCACAAATATTGATTTAAGATATTTTTCCCTGCTAAGCGCAACGATGTCTGATAAAGGATATTTCCCGTATTGCCCTGCCAAACAGCAATATCCGTGGATCCGCCGCCGATATCCAGGCAAACAATACCGCGCTTTATTGAAGCGCCCATATCCTCTCGGAAATACTGCGCAATGGAAATGCTTTCTGTCTGGGACAAGGGTTTACTTTCCGTTACTGAACTAATCGCCTGAATCTCACGGATAACGGATTGTTTCCATGTATTCTGATAGTCCATAATCTTACGCTTCGTGAACGATGTCGGATAGGAATACGACCAGTTAACCTTCGTCGCCCCGCTGGATACAGCTTCAGCCAAACACTGAACACAAAGTTGCGTCAGAAACGCCTGCAAATTCAATACGCCGCTTTGGTTATCCCACTTCAAATCACTTGTATGAACATCCTGCAACATCTTCGCATCGTCTCTGATATTTTTACCGTCATCGACATAGTAAATATTACCGATCGAAAGCATCTCTTTTGTTTTTTCTGTTCCTCCACTAAGTGGGAACGTATGGAACATAGACTTGATCGATGCATCCGCGGTCTTCTTATCCGGTTGATCTGTCGGTGAAAGGAAGTTTGTTCTAAACGCCTTATTGGTATATTCATCGGAATAAGGATTATTCGGGTCACCGCTTGTTGTAATAACAGGGAACATCCGATTTTTTAACTCGATCGCGACAGGTTTCTCACCATTCAGTTCCATATAGGCAATCGTATTCGTTGTTCCGAAGTCAACACCGATTTTACAGATTTTATTCATACCGCTCGTATTAAGGGCACGCGGCTTTTTAATAAGCAATAATCCGATTTCTTTCCCATTCGCACTGCAGGAGAACGCTTCAGGGAAAGACTTGCTGCGCGTAATCTCCGCATTTGACATATCTTCCTGGGGGATCTGACGTTTGACCGTATCCGCATTTGTCGGCTCGGCATAAAACATAAAATCATCCATTCCCATTGTACTGAAGAATGTATAATATGCCCGCCAGCGTTGAGGATCCTGCGTAATAAAGTTCGGCCAAATGGAAAGTAAAGGTACCTGTGAATATTCAAGGACCTCGGATGAACCGTCATTCGTACGACTTTCAACATATTTTTTACGTGCAACGATAGTTCTTTCCCGATCATCTTTACCCTGAACCGGCAATTCAAGGATGACCTCGATACCGTCCCTCATCATGTTGAGATGCGTATGTTTTTCAAGATATTCCGGTGTAAAAAATTCCAACAGCCGCTTTTTAAGCGGCAGGATTACGTTAATATTACGATTCTGATAATCGTAAGAACGAACCCCCATACAATTTAAGAACGGCGAACTATCCGCACTGTCCAACGGGATCGTTGCAATTTTATCCGTAAAGAACTCATCTGCCATATGAATCTCCGCGTTGAATTGATTCAGATCCACATCGCCGACTTTCGTATGGTCAATGAGCGTCCGCGTATACTTCGGCATAATCGCACCGGCTGTCAAATAACCGCCGACAATAATATCACTCTCATTGGTATTCCACTGCTTAGCGATATCATAGCTGAGCAACAAAATCTTCTTACCGGTGTTATCGCGTTCATTCTTCATGATAATATCCGATTTTTCCATAAAGTTCTTCTCATTACTTTGGACAATCGGCTCAGCCAGGCATTGGCAGGCACCGGTAATATTCAGTCGATATAGGTCACCGGACGAAAATTGAATATTTTCGTCTAACGGCGCAGACATCGAATCGCAGATATCCTCCAAAAAGCTCTTCAACAGACGACTGAGCATCTCACTCTGGCTGCGGTTCTCGTCATTGACAATGCCGTTCAGCCATTTATGCAGCATGCTCTTATCGTCATCATTCATGTATTCCAGCGGATTTGCAATCCCTGAAGGTCTCCACCACGGAACTTCGCGGATACGGTGTTTCTCCAGTTCGACTGCGGGGCAGACCAAGATACTCGGCCATAAAATTGCCAACGGTTTATCGCCCATGATAAGCAGTTGAATCTTAGCCTTTTTTCCTGCTTTCAGTGTCGTGTCATTCTGCTCCGACATATACCGTTTCGGGAGCGATCTGCTGACAACCGTCAAAAAGCGGTCAGCCGGATTCGTCAGTTTATCCGTCTTTTCCGGGATTTCAATCGTCTCCAACGTCAGCGGCGGCAAATTAAGCATTTTATGGAACGCGAGAATGGCCAGCAAACCACGCCACTCATTGATATATTTATGATGAAGGTGATGATTCTTATCATTTAAAATCATTTCAACTAGAGCTGGGCGTGCCCAGACATCAGGAATCGAGCTGATATCCGAATCTCCATTGCCCGAAACTTTCAGACTGTCAACCAGATTCGGCAATGTATTTTTTGATGTAGATACCCATTCACCGCTTTTGGTGATGTCAATTTTGACGTCACTGTCATCCCGTAACGGTGGTAAAAATGGAAATGCCATATTCGTATACCCCCTTAACCGCGGCAAATATCTTCAACAGCCTGCAACAGGACATTCGGGCCGCTTCCGCCCTTGAATTTCTGACTGCAAAGTTTATTCCAAAAAACTTTTCCGTCGAGTTTATCTTTTTTCTCCGAAACCGGCAGAACGACCTGATAAATATCGAGTTTAAAGAACTGGCGAACTTTCTGTTTTCCTTTTCTAAAAAAATTCCAACGGCTGACTTTTTCCTCTTTATATTCACAGGACAGTTTGCATGCGCGGGGATCAACAAGTTCAATTTTGCGGTTCTTATTTGAAATTACATCATTCATCCAGACGAAAAAGTTTGTAGCATAATCATCCAATGCTTTAAACTTCTCCATGACACCGTCGCGGTCCTCATAAACATCAACACCGGCTTTCTGCACGAGATTGATATACCAGGCTACTTCCTTGGCATGGCTTTCATCCTTGGCAATTTCCTGCAATTCCGGGAAAACCGAATATTTAAAGGTATAGAGGAAACGGATATAGGTACTGAAGCGTTCTTTTAATGTGCCGCTTCCATTACGGCATACATTCGGCAAATCCTCCCATGTAATCGTCTCGTTGTCCTTACGGGCTATCATCGGCACTTCGCCACGCTCATAATCCTTCTTGTTAAAGAAGTCAAAGGCAGCCAATGCGGCGTATATTTCAACAATGTTAGCTTCGTTCTTCTGATCCTTGGCTCCGAGGCTGAACTTAGATACTTTTGTGAAGTCATTATCGCCGACCATATAAATATTCGTAAATACACCGTTTTCATCTGTCCCGACCAGACCGCTGTTGTCATAATAACGAAGCGCAGACTGCGTATTGAGCATAAATTCTTCTACTTTAGCCTGCATCTCTTTCAATGCTGCCTGATCCGCAGCTGGGAACTGGAAATACGGCAGGACAAGTGCACCGCCGATCTTGGCAATGCATTTTCCGTCATCGTCTTTTTGCAGTTCTTCATCAAGTAGTTTAGCAATCGTCGGAAAACCGGCCGCACCTGTACCGCCGAATACTGAAGCGATCAGGAAAATTTTCGGATCTTTGTCGGAATTAATCTGCGGAAGCAGATCTTTCCACGGTTGCTCCTGCGGATTCATTTTCTCATTCATAACAGCAGCGCCGATGGCCGGA
>CACXCC010000095.1 GCA_902766015.1 uncultured Veillonellaceae bacterium | reverse complement strand
CCTCACCGGCCGCTGCGTCATGACAGTCAGCACGGAGGACGACATCATGGAGTTCTGGGATGTCAACATGAAGCGCACAAACCTCCGGATGAACGGCGTCTACGTCCCTCTCGGTCAGCGCTGCACGATCCTCGGCGTCTTGAACGATGACGGAACGGTTACCGTTGACGCGATGACGAGTATTGCGGTTTGATCCGGCATTGATGTTGATGTTGAAATTGACATAACATTACATCGCCCATCCGACAGGGCGCTGCCTATAGAATGATCTGAGGCAGCGCCTTGTTTTTATGACGGTCAACTGTTGTATTTACGGAGAGCGGCGGCGTTACCGTTTGCATCCTCTGCAGTATTTGTGATGGTTAATGTCGTTTGACAAATAACACGAGAATGCATATAATTAAAGTTGTTCTCTCAAGGACATTGACATTGACTCACTAGCTCAACTGGCAGAGCAACTGACTCTTAATCAGTAGGTTCGGGGTTCGATTCCCCGGTGGGTCACCAGAAATTACACTGCAAAAGCAGTTTCAGCGGCAGGTTGGGTTCCAACCTGCTTTTTCTGTATCGGGAAATTAACACGAATGGGGGTATATTGTGAGTTTAACGGTTTTATTGTCTAATGATGACGGCATCCGCGCGGAGGGGCTCGAAGCGCTCGTAAAGGCGTTTGCGCCGGACTGGCATGTTGTCGTTTCTGCGCCGATGCATCAACAGAGCGGTATGGCGCATGCACTCACGGTCGGCAAGCCGATGGAGATTGTCGAGGATAACTATATGAAGGAAACGTACGGTGTAGAGGCGTATGCCATTGACGGAACGCCGACGGACTGCGTCAAAATTTATCTCGAGGCGATTGCAGGCGAGACGCGTCAGCCGGATGTTGTCATTTCCGGCATCAATCACGGCGCTAACCTCGCGACGGATATTCTCTATTCGGGGACGGTCGGCGCGGCGATGGAGGGGTATCTGCACGATATTCATTCGTTTGCCGTTTCGCTTGACATTGACAGCGAGCTGTCCTATGACGAGACGGCAGAGGCGCTCGAGGCGTATTTGCGGACGCTTGACCTTACGCAGCGGGAGAAACGTTACTTCTATAATATGAATTTCCCGCGCCGGTTCCGCGGCGGCAGGGCGCAGTATGTGTTCAGCCGACAGGGAAAACGCGATTATATCAATGCATTTACGCGGGAGACGCGCGCGGACGGACGCACGTTTTATATGATGTCGGGGGAGATTTACGACCGTGACAAAGGCGAAGCGACGGACATTTATGCGACGGAGGCGGGCTTTGTTTCGGTGACGCCGCTCATTACGGACCTGTCGGATTATCCGCACCTTGACGAGAAACTGCGGTAAACGTGACATGATATGCATTTTCATGGTAAAATAGGTAGCGTATGATTGGAGGTTACGTTATGGAATCAATGATTCGTGATATTCAGCTGGCACCGTCCGGCCACGATAAAATCAACTGGGTTAAGAATTTTATGCCGGTCATGCGTGCGATTGACGCGGAGTTCTCCGAGTCGAAGCCGTTTGCCGGTTTGAAGATGGTCATTACGCTGCATCTCGAGGCGAAGACAGCGTATATGGCGGAAATTTTTAAACACGCGGGCGCGGAAGTTGCGATTACGGGGAGCAATCCGCTGTCGACGCAGGATGACGTTGCAGCGGCGCTGGTCGAGGACGGCTTGAACGTTTTTGCATGGCACGGCTGCACGCCGGAAGAATACGATCTGTTCATCAACAAGGCGCTGGACATTCATCCGGATTTTGTCATTGACGACGGCGGCGATCTCGTCCATATGCTGCATACGAAACGTCGCGAACTGCTTGCGGACGTGATCGGCGGCTCGGAAGAAACGACGACAGGTGTCCATCGCCTGCGTGCGCTCGCCGATCAGGGCAAGCTCGAATTCCCGATGATCGCGGCGAATGACGCGTATTGCAAGTATCTCTTTGACAATCGTTACGGAACAGGTCAGTCGACCTGGGACGGCATTATGCGCACGACAAATGTTGTCATCGCGGGTAAAAATGTCGTCATCGGCGGTTACGGCTGGTGCGGCAAGGGCGGCGCGATGCGCGCTCGCGGACTCGGTGCCAATGTCATCGTGACGGAAGTTGACCCGATCAAGGCGGTCGAGGCTGTCTTTGACGGGTTCCGCGTCATGCCGATGGACGAAGCCGCGAAGATCGGCGATATTTTCCTGACGCTTACGGGCGATAAAGATATTATCCGCAAGCAGCATTTCGCCGTTATGAAGGACGGCGCGATCATGGCGAATTCGGGTCATTTCGACGTCGAAATCAATATCCCGGAACTCGAGGAAAGCTCCGTTTCGCGCCGCACGGTCCGCAACAATATCGAGGAATTCGTGCAGAAAGACGGACGCAAACTCTACCTGCTCGCCGAAGGACGACTTGTCAATCTCGCGGCCGGTGACGGTCATCCGGCGGAGATCATGGATCTGTCGTTTGCCGTTCAGTTCTTTTCGGCGCTGCATCTCGTTCAGCACGGCAGGGAACTTTCGAAAGACGTGCATCTCATGCCGGAAGAAATTAACACGAAGATCGCGGAGATCAAGCTCGCATCTATGGGCGTCAAAATCGACGAATTGACGCCGGAACAGAGAGCCTATCTCCAGATGGCCTGAGAAAGGACGGTTCCGTTTGAAAACGTTAATCAAAAATGTCTGTGCATTCCTGCCGGACGGTACGACGCCGCAGACGAATATTATGATCGACGGCGCGAAGATCAGCGCGGTCGGCGAAGTGCCGGAGGATTTTCACCCGGCAAAAGTCATTGACGGTACGGATCTGTTTGCCGTTCCGGGATTTGTCAATGCCCATACGCATGCGTCGATGACGCTGCTCCGCAGTTACGCGGATGACATGAAACTCATGGATTGGCTGCAGAAAATGATTTGGCCGGCTGAAGCAAAAATGCAGCCGGAAGACATTTACTGGGGTGCGATGCTCGCGGCGGTTGAAATGATCCGCACGGGTACAACGGCATTTGCCGACATGTACGGACCGTGGATGGAAAAAGTCGCGGAAGTCGCGGCGGATTCGGGCCT
>CACXCC010000094.1 GCA_902766015.1 uncultured Veillonellaceae bacterium | reverse complement strand
TATGCACCGGTGTATGACGTGGCGACGTTTTATGCGTTTCTTTCGATTCTGCCGCTCATGATGCTTTTTGTCGTTATTTCGGAAACACGGTTTTACGAGCATCATGCGGCGTTTTTCGCCGCCGTTACGCAACGCGGCAATTTGCGCGAAATCGACCATCTGCGTCATGACCTGCTGCACGCGCTTTGGTTTGAATTGCGTCAGATTGTCGAATTTCAACTGCTCTTTACCTTGATCTTTCTCGCCGTCGGCGATGCGATTTTTGTGTGGTCGGGACTCCCGAATAACAGTATGCAGATGTATGATGTACTGCTCTTCGGCGTCTTTTTTGCGGGGCTCATGCAGATCCTTTTCGTTTTGTTGACGTATTTTGACCTGCAGATTTCAATCCTCAAGACGGCAGCGGCATCTTTCGTGGGCAACGTGATCTTCGGGTTGTGGGGACTCGTTTGGGGCGGTCCCGACTCGTACGGTTTTACGTTTTTTATCGCCGCGGTTATCGCATTTGCCGTCGGCTGGCGTGAACTCACGCGCTTCACGTCAAATCTCGACTATTATGTTTACTGCGGTCAGCCGGTTTTCTATCGTCCGCCTGACGGACCTTTGACCCATCTTGCTCAGAGGCTCGGCGGAGGGAATCTTGTCGATCTTATGAGTTTGAGTCCGGAAGACAGGAGAGAGGAATCATGAAGTTCAGTCAAAAACAAGTCGCTGCGGCTTTGGCTTTGACAACGGCATTCACGGGAACTGCCGTCACGGCCTCTGCGGCCTATCATGATCCGACAACTGACGCCGTTTTGACACTTCAGGAGCTGCGTCAAAACCGTGACAATCTGAGGATGAACCGCGAAGCGCTCGCGAATCTCCGCGCGGCGCGGCAGGCTGTTGTCGAAGCACAAAACAATCTCCGGGACGCCCGCGCGGCAGTAAAATCGGCGAAGGAGACCGTCAAAGAGTCGGAAACGAACGTTACGTCAGCCCGGCAGTCTCTTGCCGAAGCCACTGCGGCTCTGCAAAACGCACAAATGCGCATGCAGGAAGCCGCGGCGGCGATGGCTTCTTATCAGGTACAGATTCAGGGTCAACAGGCTGTTGTCGATGATTTGACGGCGCAGTCACAGTCGATTATTGACGAACTGACGGTTCTGAACAACCGTATGGATGAACTGAATGAAGAAATGAATCGGTTGAACGGCGTGAGCACCGAACTCAGTGAAGACCGTATCGCGGCGGTACAGCGCGCTCTCGATGAAGTCGGCTATGCCCAAAATCGTATTTTTGAGGCGGAGCAATTGGCCGATGCCTATACGTACGGGACCGATGTCGAGTCCGTTCAGGCAGAAAAGGAAGCACGCGCCAACGAAATTTCCGCGGAAGCGGAGGATATTTCGGCGCAGGGCGTTGACGCGAGCAATCGACTGGATGACGTCAACGCACAGCTCAGCGGGGCTTCGTCGTATCTTTCGGAACTGCAGAGCGGGTATGCTGCCGAGGAAGCGGCGTATAACTCCGCCGCGGCAACGGCGCGGGATGCCGAAACGTGGCAAACCGGCGCAAAACAATGGGTCAGTGACGCCGAAAATCAGCTGAAAGCCGCAAAGGAAAACGAAATCGCGGCCGAAACATGGCAAAGCGAGGCGGAAACGGCCCTGACGCAGTCCGAAGATAACGCTTCGAAGACCGCATATGACCTTTGGCATATCGGCGACGGAACCGTAAGCACGCGTACCGGTTTTGTCTATCGTCACTGGAAAGGCACACACACCGGACATCAGACGTATGTCCCGATTTCAGCTTATACGGCGGAACGCACGGATCAGTATCCGGGCGAAGATCGGGTGAACGATAAGGATTGGCCGGCAGGGGACAAAGAACGCCGCATCGAGATCGGTCTCGATACAGGCCGGTTGACGTCAAATACGGGCGGCAGTGTCACGTCGGCGACAGATCCCGACTGGTCATCCGGTCGTTCGTCCGGCTGGACGGATACGACGATCAGCACACGGCTCCATAATGATAATCCGATCAACAGTGTCCGCTACGGACTTGTTGTTGTCGCTCCGACGGGAGAAAGCCGTTATTATCAAGATGCCTATGTCCCGAAAGGCGTCGGCTTATTCCAGGATTTCGGCGGCGGATGGCAGATTCAGCCGGAAATCGAAGGGATCCATCGTTTTACGGAGCGGGAAAGTATCAGTGGTAAACTTGCGTACAATTTCCGCGGACCGTATGAATTTTCGAAAGAAGTACCGAGCGCCGAGGTTGACCCCGGTAATCAGACGATTGCCCGCATTACTTATAACAACATCGGGGAAAAACAGCAATGGCGCGCTTGGCTGTCCTATACGTATACGGCCGGAACAAGCGAAGACCGGATCTTTCAAAAAGACCGAATCTGGCGGCGCGACGGGAAAGTCTATTTTCACGACGGACCTGCTTATGAAGTCGGCGTTGCCGCCAATAAACAGATTCGTCCGAAAGATGACGTGGGCGTCTATGCGACGTTCGGTCATACGGGGAGGACATCGGGCGGGTTCGATGTTCCCGTTACCGATGAAGGCGGCATGCTGCTTTCCCTGCATCATAAGGTCAATCCGGATTTTTCGTGGCAGGGATTTGTCAGCTGGTATGCGTCAACGCTCGGCTATGATCCGCTTTATCCGAGTCAAAGTGACAGTGAATGGGAACGTTGGGGGATCGGCACGCGCCTGAACTGGAAAGCATCGGAATTTGACAGTTGGAATTTTGACTTTGAACGTTATGTGCGTACGCAGAACGAGGCGCCAGATTACAACGGTTACGGGTTGTCGTTCTGGTACACGCATTTATATTGATTGTGTCCCGAAAAGAGGAATCGATCATGAAATTTTCTTCGTTGCTCCGTTGGCTTACGGCAGGTATTTTTTGCACCGGAAACGTGTTGACGGCCGCCGGGCCGGCAGAATCCGCAACTTGGACGCCGGAGCGGGCCATGGTTGACCTGACGGCAGAAATCAGCTCGTATGCGAAGGCAAAACAGCCGGGTTTTCAAATCGTCGGCAACGGTGCAGTGGGTCTCTTGGAGGTCACGGAGACGGAGCCGCAGGAATCTGTCGATAAACTTATCGGAGCGCTTGACGGCGTT
>CACXCC010000093.1 GCA_902766015.1 uncultured Veillonellaceae bacterium | reverse complement strand
TGCCGAGGGGTTCAACCGCGCGATTGAGGCGGATGACACGAAGATCATCGACCTCTTTTTTCAGTCGCAGTTTGACGTGAGCCTCGGGGATGACGCGGGGAAAACGCCCCTTATGGCCGCGGCGGAATGCGGTAACGGCAAAGTCGCCGGGCGGATCCTCGAACTTGACGCGGAGCGTCTCGACGATGCGGACAAAAACGGTCATACCGCACTCGCGTGGGCGATCCGCGAACATCAGACGGCGATGCTCGAACTGCTCACGAATGCAAAGTGGAACGTCATCGACCGTGACGGCAATACACTCCTCCATCTCGCGGCACTGAGCGGCGATTTGACGGCAGCGCAGGCTGTTCTCGATCATGATATTGACGTCAACCGGCGTAATGCGGCGGGGGCAACGGCCCTTTCGTTCGCGGCGGGACGGGGAGACGCTGACATGACATCTCTGCTCCTCGGTTACGGCGCCGATGCGGGAATCGCGGACGACGGCGGGCAAAGACCGCTCGATCTGGCGCATCAGGGCGGCTTTGACGCGGTGTTGACGCTTCTCGCACCCGTGACGCCGGAGCGTCAAAACACGGTCAAACCGCAGACTGACATGCCCGACGTCGAAATGCCCCTTCCGTACAACACGTCGTCTGCATCGGTTCCCGACGTTGCCGAGCCGTACATTCCCTCTGCCACGCCGAAACAGGATATTTTAAGAAAGATCATTACACCTTAACAGAATTGTTATCGGAAAACGTTCGAAAAATGTGTATACATGTGTTTTAGCAGTTGACATCGACGAAAAGTTGACGTAGAATATTCCATAAAGCAGCGTAGCTTTAGAGAGTCCCGGACGGGGCTGCGGGCAGCGCTGTTTTTTATTTTTTACCGAACTTATTCTGGGTAGTTTTAGGGGGCTGAACTCATGGACGTATCTGCATTACTCGCAGCAGTAAACAACTTTGTCTGGGGTCCGGTCATGCTGGCTCTTCTCGTCGGTACGGGTATTTTCCTGACCATCCGACTGAAGTTCCTGCCGTGGCGGAATCTCGGCTACGCAATCAAAATGGTTTTTTCGAAACGCGATAAACACGCCGGTGACATTTCGCCGTTCCAGTCGTTGATGACGGCACTTTCCGCCACGATCGGCACGGGCAACATCGTCGGTGTCGCAACGGCAATGGTTCTCGGCGGTCCGGGCGCACTCGTCTGGATGTGGATTGCCGCTGCATTCGGCCTTTCGACGAAATACGGCGAATCGGTTCTCGCCGTCAAATACCGCGAAACGAACAGCGTCGGCGAAATGGCCGGCGGCCCGATGTACGCGATGAAAAACGGGTTCCACAACAATTTCGGCCGTATTCTCGCCGTTTTGTTTTCCGTCTTTGCCGTCTGCGCTTCGTTCGGTATCGGCAATTTGACGCAGGCGAACTCGATCGCGGCGGCGCTGAATTCGAGCTACGGCGTACCGACGTGGATTATCGGCGTCATTCTCGTTATCGCTGCTCTGAGCGTTCTCGTCCGCGGTATCCGCCGTATCGGTTTTGTTTCGAGTATTATCGTTCCGACGATGGCGGCATTCTACATCGTCGCGTCAACGATTGTCATTATTGTCAACTTTGATGCGGTTCCTGCCGGCGTTGCCGAAATGTTCCGCATGGCATTTTCGTTTGACTCGGTAGCCGGAGGTATCGGCGGATCGATTGTTGCGTCCATGCTTACGGCAATGCGCTGGGGCGTTGCGCGCGGCGTTTTCTCGAACGAAGCCGGTCTCGGTTCCGCGCCGATCGCTGCCGCCGCAGCCCGCACAGACCATGCTTCGCGTCAGGGGTATGTCAACATGACGGGTACGTTCTTTGACACGATGATCATCTGTATGCTCACGGGTCTCGTCATTGCTTCGTCCGGCATGCTCGGCACGGTTGATCCGAACACGGGCAAACTCGTCTCGGGCGTTCAGCTCACGATCCTCGCGTTCTCGACCGTTTTCGGCGAGTACGGCAAACTCATCATTTCCGTTTCCATCGCACTCTTCGCATTCTCGACGATCCTCGGCTGGGAGTATTACGGCGAAAAAGCGCTCGAATATCTCGTCAAGGCTCGCCCGGCGATCTACGCATACCGCATTTTCTTCTCGCTCATCCCGTTTGTCGGCGCAACGACGACGCTCGAAATCGTTTGGAACTTCTCCGATACGATGAACGGTCTCATGATCATCCCGAACCTCATCTGCCTGCTCTGGCTCAACAAGGATATTGCGGAGGAATGCTTCCAGTATGAAAAGGAAGTTGTCGAGCATGAGAAGCACGGCGAGCAGATCGACTACGTGCATAACTGATTGACGTCAGGAAAACGGTGTGATAAAATAACTCCGTATATATCGAAAAGCTGAGATGAAGAGCAGTACCGTCCATACGGCAGCCGAGAGAGGGAACGGCAGGTGGAAGTTCCCGTGCCGCGGACGGGAAGTCGCTTCGGAGCCGCTTTCCCGAAGTCCGGTCAGTAAGGAAAGACGCCTTGCCGCGTTACGGCAAAAAAGCCGCGGAAAACCGCGGGAAAATCGGTGGTACCACGAAAGCAGACGCGTTCGTCCTATTAAGGACGGGCGCGTTTTTGTTTGTTAGGAGGAATCGCAATGGCAGAACAGGAACAGGGGAACAACATCCCGAAAGTCTACGACCCGCAGTCGTTCGAGAAGAAATGGTACAAGTTCTGGGAGGAAAACAAATTCTTCCATACGGAAGTCGACAAGAGCAAGAAACCGTACAGCATCGTCATTCCGCCCCCGAATGTCACGGGCCAGCTCCATATGGGTCATGCGCTTGACAATACGCTGCAGGATATTTTGATCCGTTATCACCGCATGCTCGGCGACAATACCGTTTGGGTTCCGGGATGCGACCATGCGGGCATTGCCACGCAGGCAAAAGTCGAGGGCGCTCTGCGCGAGGAAGGACTTTCACGCTACGATCTCGGTCGTGACAAATTCCTCGAACGCGTCTGGGATTGGAAGGAAAAATACGGCAGCCGCATTATGTATCAGCTGCGTACGCTCGGTTCGTCCTGCGATTGGGACCGTCAGCGTTTCACGATGGACGAAGGATGTTCCCGCGCCGTCCGCGAAGTTTTCGTCAGCCTCTACGAAAAAGGCCTCATTTATCAGGGCACGCGCATCACGAACTGGTGCCCGAGCTGCAATACCGCGATTTCGGATATCGAGGTCGAGCATGAGACGGAAAAGGGCCATCTCTGGCATCTGCGCTACCGGATCGAGGGGACGGATCAGTACGTCGAGATCGCAACGACGCGTCCGGAGACGATGTTCGGCGATACGGGTGTAGCCGTTCATCCGGATGACGAACGGTATAAGGATCTCGTCGGCAAGACGCTGATTCTCCCGGTTGTTAACCGCCGCATTCCGCTGTTCGCCGATTCGTACGTTGACCCGCAGTTCGGAACGGGCGCCGTCAAAGTCACGCCGGCCCATGATCCGAACGACTTTGAGATGGGTCTGCGTCATCATCTCGAACAGATCAAAGTCATCGGCAATGACGGCACGATGACGAAAGAAGCCGGCAAATACGCGGGCATGGACCGCTACGAATGCCGCGAAAAACTCGTCAAGGAACTCGAGGAGACGGGTGTTCTCGTCAGCGTCGAAGAACACGAACACGCCGTCGGCCACTGCTCGCGCTGCCATTCAACGATTGAACCGCTCGTGTCCAAACAGTGGTTTGTCAAGATGGAAACGCTGGCCAAACCGGCCATCGAAGCCGTCCGCGACGGACGCATCCAGTTCGTGCCGGAACGTTTCACGAAAACGTACATCAACTGGCTCGAAAATATCCGCGACTGGTGCATTTCGCGTCAGCTCTGGTGGGGACATCGTATCCCGGCGTGGTACTGCGACGAATGCGGCGAGACGAGCGTTTCGCGCACGGATCTCACAAAATGCCCGCATTGCGGCAGCACGCATATCCATCAGGACGAAGATGTCCTGGACACGTGGTTCAGTTCGGGACTTTGGCCGTTCGAGATTCTCGGGTGGCCGGAGAAAACGGCGGAACTCGAGCATTTCTACCCGACGTCCACGCTCGTTACGGGCTATGACATTATTTTCTTCTGGGTTGCCCGCATGGTTATGATGGGCCTCGAATTCGGCAAGGATGTGCCGTTCCGTCATGTCTTCATCCACGGCCTCGTCCGTGACAGTCAGGGCCGCAAGATGAGTAAATCGCTCGGCAACGGCATTGACCCGGTCGAAGTCATCGAGAAATACGGCGCCGACACGCTGCGTTTCATGCTCATCACGGGCAATACGCCGGGCAACGACATGCGTTTTTATTGGGAACGCGTCGAATCTGCGCGCAACTTCGCGAACAAGATCTGGAACGCTTCGCGCTATATCCTCATGAATATGGAAGGCTTTGACAAGTCGTTTAAGCCGGATGACGCCGACTATACGCTCGCGGACCGCTGGATTCTCTCGCGCTACAATGCGACGGTTCGTGACGTCACGGCCAATCTCGACAAGTTCGAGCTCGGCGAGTCCGGCCGCATGATCTACGATTTCCTCTGGAGCGAATTCTGCGACTGGTACATCGAGCTCACGAAGGAACGCCTTTACAATAAAGAAGACGCGCGTGCGAAGAACACGGCGCTCTACGTCCTCAGTCACGTTCTCGAAGGCACGCTGCGCCTGCTCCATCCGTTCATGCCGTTCCTGACGGAAGAAATCTGGCAGAAAGTGCCGCATGACGAGTCGTGCGCGAGCATCATGATTTCCCCGTGGCCGGTCTCTGACGAGAGCGCCGTTCTCGCGAAAGCCGAGACGGACATGACGGCTGTCATGGAAACGATCAAAACGATCCGCAACCTGCGCGCCGAAGTCGGCGCCGCTCCGGGCAAAAAGAGCGAAGTCATCCTGAACTTCACGGCTGAAAACCTGCGTCCGGTCTTTGCAGCGAACGGCACGTATCTCGAAAAACTCGCGTCGGCGAGCGTCGTGACGCTTCTCCCGGCCGGATCCGCCAAACCGGAAAACGCCATGGCCGGCGTTGTCGACGGTGTCGAAATTTATCTGCCGCTCAAAGGTCTCATTGACGTCGAAAAAGAGACCGCGCGCCTGCAGAAAGATCTCGACAAACTCGAAAAAGAAATTAAACGCCTCAGCGGCAAACTCAATAATCAGGGCTTCCTGACGAAAGCGCCGCAGGCTGTCGTCGACGGCGAACGCGCGAAACTCGAGGGCTACGAAGCCAAGAAACAGGCTGTCGAAGGCCGCATTGCCGACCTCGCGAAACTTTGACGGAGGCCGCGCGATGAATTACAAAGAAGCGCTTGCCTATCTCGAGGGGCTCAATCGTTTCGGTATCCGACTCGGGCTCAGCCGCATCACGCGTCTGCTCGAACTCCTCGGCCTGCCGCAGGAACGTTACCGGACGATTCATATTACGGGGACAAACGGTAAAGGTTCCGTTTCGTCCATTCTCGCGACGGTCATGCAGTGTTCGTCGATTCACGCCGGACTCTACACCTCGCCGCATCTCGTTTCGTACACGGAACGCATTCAGGTTGACGGTCAGCCGATCAGCGAAAAGGACTTTGCGAACTGTCTCGCGGAGGTACGCACCTGTGTCGATCAGATGGTCAACGCGGGCGATGAATGCCCGACGGAATTTGAAGTCATGACGGCGATGGCATTCCTCTGGTTCGCGAAATGCAACGTCGAATATGCCGTCGTCGAAGTCGGCCTCGGCGGACTCCTCGACTCGACGAATGTCATCGAGCCGGAAGTTTCCGTTATCACGAACGTGACGATGGAACACGCAGACCGCTGCGGCGGTACGCTCGAAGGAATTGCGCGTCACAAAGCCGGTATTATCAAGGACGGAATCCCCGTTGTCACGGCCGCCAAAGGTATGCCGCTTGACATCATTCGTCAGACGGCGGAGGAAAAGAACGCGGACATTTTCGTTGCCGGCGAAGATTTTCAGGCGAAATATCTCATCAGCGACGGCAGAACGCAGTCGGCGGAGTTTACGTCCGGTCTCCTCGGGATTCAGCGGTATCAGTACAAACTTCATCTGCTCGGGATGCATCAGATCGAAAACAGCAGTGTCGCCATTATGACGGCCTGCCTGCTTCATAATGAAGAACCGCGCATTAATGAACAGTCGATCCGCGAAGCACTCGAAGTCGTGACGTGGCCGGCGCGTTTTGAGCGCGTCGATCTCGGCGATCAGATCGTGCTCATCGACGGCGCCCATAATCCGGACGGGATTCGCGTCCTGCGTGAAAGCCTTGACACGTATTTTCCGGAACATGCGCGGACGTATCTCCTCGGCATTCTGCGCGACAAGGCAATTGACGCGATGCTCGACAATCTGCTGCGTCCCGAAGACGAAGTCGTCGTCTGTGCGCCGCACAGTGAACGCGCCGATAATGTCGACGATCTCGCACGGCGCGTCAAAGAACGCGGGGTTTTGGCGGTCGCAACGGCCGCGGATTACGAGTCGGCCCTCAATCGCGCGCTCCGGCTCGCGGGCGAAAACCGGATTCTCGTCATCGCGGGATCGCTCTATCTTGTCGGCGGTATCCGTCAAATGGTACTTGACATGAAGGAGGGATCGCATGGCCGCGACGAAAGCTAAGGTTTCCGCGAACGCCAAGAACGCCCTGAGGGCGAAACGTCAGGCTGTTCGCCGGGAACGCTGGCATAATCGCTTGCAAAATTGGCCGTGGTATGCGGCACTCGCCGAAGCATTTTTACTGCCGCTCTGGCATGCCGGGGCGGAAATCGCCCTGCTTTTCGGTGTTATCTGCCTGCTCGTGCGTGCCAAAGCGGATAAAACATTTCACTTCCGTCATTACCGGTTTGACGTGCCCGTCATCCTCTTTCTCGTTATCGGTGCGGCGTCGATTTTCGTGTCGCCCGATCCGGGATTCAGTTTCTACAATTATTACAACCTCGCGATTGTTTACGCGTTGACGTATTTCCTCATCAGTCAGGTTGTCCGTGACACGTATCAGGTGCGTCAGCTCCTCGCGGCGATTTTCGGCGCGGGGCTGCTCATGATCCTGTACGGGTTTTATCAGTTCATTTTCGGCATTGACATCAGCAGCATGAAGTGGGTGGACGGTGACGCGTTCCCGGAACTGCGCAAGCGCGTGTTTTCGACGCTCGAAAACCCGAATATCCTCGCGGGCTGGCTTGATATGCTCATCGGCATGGCGTTCGGCCTGTTCGTACAGGAAAGCAGCCGCAAACTCAAATGGCTCACGGGCGGATTTATTGTTATCGCGGCCTGTTGTCTTGCCATGACGTATGCGCGCGGTGCGTTTTTCGTCATCGCCGTCATTTTCGTCGGCTACGGCGTTTTGCGCGATTGGCGCGTGCTTCTCGGATGCGTTGTCGTCGTCGCCGTGCTGCTTATGGCCGATCCCGTACTCTACGAGCGCTTGACGTCAGTCTTCACGAAGATGGACACGTCGACGGAAATGCGCCTTGCGTTCTGGGAAAGCACGATCGCGATGATCCAGGATCATCCGCTCCTCGGTATCGGCTGGGGCGCGTATTGGATGGTTTATCCGCTCTATGACTTTTACATTCAGGGCGCTGCCGTCAAAATCGTCCATGCACACAATATTTATCTGAACTATGCTGCCGAAATCGGTATTCCGGGCGCAATTGCGTTTTTCTGGTATTTCTTCGGCACGATGGTCATGAGCCTGCGCCGCCGGTTTGAACCGGGTGATGCCGTTCCGGGGAGGAAACGCCTCTTTCCGTCGCACCTCCACAGCGGTTGGCGCGCGGAAGTCCAGCAGGCGTGGACGGAATTCTGCCGTTGGCCCGAGGATCGTTTCCTGAGCGGCGTGATGCTCGGTATCGGACTTTCGCTCATTTCGGTTGCCCTCAACGGTATCACGGATGACGTACTCTTCAACATCCCGACGTCGATGTTCCTCTGGATGACCTGCGGACTCGCTGCGGCTGTTGCCGTTATGGGGAAACCGGGACCGGATTTGACGGCAAAAACGATATCCCGCGGGAAGAGCCTGCTTTCCGACTTGACGAAAAAAGCGGCATCCGGTGACAAGAAGCCGGTTTCCGGGACAGAGGAGAAACCGGTATCGGAGGAAAAAACGTCGGTTTCTGACGGAACGCCGGAACCGAAAGATGCGGATGAAAAGGAACATGTCTCTGAGGAGGCGAAGAACGATGAAGGAAGAAACGGCCGGGAAACCGGAACCGGAGAAGAAAATGCCGGTAAAAACGCCGAAACGGCGGACAAGAAGTAAGCAGTCGGCGGATAAAGCCGTGATTTCCAAGGCGACGATTGACCGTCTGCCGCTGTATTTCCGCACGCTCCGCCTCGCTCAGGATGAAGGCATTGATATCATTTCGTCGGAGGATCTCGGGCGGCGCCTCGGGTTTATGCCGGAGCAGATTCGCAAGGATCTGGCGTCGTTCGGGCAGTTCGGCAAGAAGGGTGTCGGGTATTATGTCAATGAACTGAAGCGTAATGTCGGCAGTATTCTCGGGCTGGATAATCATTGGAATATCGCGATTATCGGCATCGGTCACCTCGGTGCGGCGCTCGCGAACTATCAGAATTTCGTTTCGCTCGGGTTTAATCTCGTCGCACTGTTTGATCAGGATCCGAATGTGATCGGTCAGACGGTGAATCATGTGAAGGTGGAGGATATTCAGCGCCTGAAGAAGATTGTGAAGGAGCGCAATATCCAGATCGGGATTATTGCGGTTCCGTCTGCGTTTGCGCAGGGTGTCGCGGATCAGCTGGTTGAGGCCGGGGTTCGCGGGATTTGGAATTTTGCCCCGATTAAGATGCGGGTGCCGTCGTCGATTCATCTCGTCAGTGAGGATTTGTCGATCGGGCTCAGTACGCTTTCTTATCATATTACTCGAATGTAAAAATAGGGCGGGACAGCATCGCTGCTCCTGATCCGTAACGTTCCATCTGTCGGCAGTAGGGATAACTTGGCTCCTTCCGAAGTAACTTTGCATTGCCCCTGCTTTCGATTCAGTTACGTTTTCCGGCAATAGGGAGGCTCGTCTTCCTTCCAAAACTGCCGGCTAAAAAAATCCGTTTTCGCTTAATTCAGTCGCCTGTTATTAAACCGCTGCGCTTAAAAAATAACAGGCTCCCGGCGAAAACGGATTTTTTCTTTACGCCTAACGCAGCAAGTCAGTCGGACGAGCCTCTCTATTGCCTGAGCATACATTTCGGAAAGCAGGGGCAGGGATTCGAGGCAAAGTCAGTCACCAAGTTATCCCTACTGCCTCCACGGAAAATTTTGTTTCTCAGGAGCCGCGACGCCGTCCCTTAATTTGCGGTTGAAGGAAACGTGAGGCAGCAGGGGAAAGCGACTGACTGACTTGCTGCATTAGGCGTTAAGCACGCAGCGCTCTTTCGCTCGGAGCCCCGTTGTTTCGTTCAAGCGAAGCGCGTTTAACAATGGGGCGACTTAATTAGGCGAAAGAGCGATGCGTGTAGCCGGCAGTGTTTGGAAGGAAGTCGCTTTCCCCTGCTGCCGTCGAGTTAAAGTAAATTTTGACAACAAAATAAGAAAGAAAATTTTCGCAACACGCCCCGAATGAGAGAAAATCCTGCTATAATGGTACTAATATAGTGTCCGGCGGAGGGGCCGGAGTGGTTTCACATGGAGGTTTTTATATGGAAGATATTCGCGACCGAGTCCGCAATCAGGGATTGTGGGACAAGATTACGACGCCGGAAGAAGCGGCGGAATTTATAAAGCCGGGCATGAACGTGGCGACAAGCGGATTCACGTCATCGGGATATCCGAAAGCCGTGCCGCTCGCACTTGCCGACCGCATGCGCAAAAATCCGTTCACCATCAACCTTTGGACCGGCGCCTCGGGCGGACCGGAACTCGATCAGGCTCTTGCCGAAGTTCACGGCATCGACCTGAGACTGCCGTTCCAGACCAACCGCATCCTGCGCAGCGAAATCAACCGCGGCATCGTTGACTTCGTTGACATGCACCTTTCCGAAGTCGCCCAGCTGAGCCGCTGCGGCTTCCTCGGGAAAATTGACGTCGCGATCATCGAAGCCTGCGCCATCACGGAAGACGGCAACATCATCCCGACGACCTCCGTCGGCAACTCCGCGACATTTGTTCAGGAAGCCGATACCGTCATCGTCGAAATCAATACGTCCGCACCGGTTGAACTCGAAGGCATCCATGACGTCTATCTGCCGCTTGACCCGCCGAATCGTCTGCCGATCCCGATCGTCCATCCGAATGACCGCGTGGGCGTGCCGTACATCCCGTGCCCGATCGAAAAAATCAAATACATCGTCGCGGATGACCGCACGGACAAAACGCCGGATCTCGTCGCGCCGGACGAAAATGCGCGCCGCATGTCCGAACATGTCTTTGAACTCCTGCACCGGGAAATCCGCGCAGGCCGCATGCCGAAAAAACTTCTGCCGCTGCAGGCCGGTGTCGGCAACGTCGCCAATGCCGCTCTCGCGGGATTTGTCAACTCGGATTTCTCGGATCTCACCGTTTACACCGAAGTTATTCAGGACGGTATGTTTGACCTCATCGACGCGGGCAAACTCAACTTCGCGTCCGGTACGGCCCTTTCGCCGTCTCCGGCCGGCATGGAGCGGTTCCGTCAAAATGTCGAACGGTACAAAAAACATCTGCTTCTGCGTCCGCAGGAAATTTCGAACAGCGCCGAAGTCATCCGCCGTCTCGGTGTCATCGCGATGAATACGGCCATCGAAGTTGACATTTACGGTAACGTCAACTCGACCCATGTCTGCGGCACGAAGATCATGAACGGTATCGGCGGCAGCAGTGACTTTGCGAGCAACTCGTATCTCACGATTTTCTTTACGCCGTCGGTTGCGAAGGACGGCCGCATTTCCTGCATCGTGCCGATGTGCACGCATGTTGACAATACGGAACATGACGTTGACGTTGTTATCACGGAGCAGGGCATCGCGGACCTGCGCGGCAAGAGTCCGCGTGACCGCGCCCGCGTTCTCATCGAGAATTGCTCGCATCCGATGTTCCGCGATCAGCTCCGCGAATATTTCGAGCGCGCCGACCGCATCACGCATCATGCGCATATGCCGCATATGCTCGGCGACGCGTTCAAAATGCACGAACGCTACATTAAAACGGGCACGATGATGCCGCCGGTGAAGAAAAAGTAAGATCAGGTTTTATTACCAGCTGATAAGATTGCTTGCATTTTTCCCGTAAATAGTGCACAATAGAGTAGAACGAATTTCGATAACAGGGGGAATGGTTTTGGCTACGGTTCAGGAAAAGATCGCGCTGATGGAAGCGAAGAAAGAGCACATCCGTCAGGGCGGCGGTCAAAAACGAATTGACGCACAGCACGCCAAGGGCAAGCATACGGCCCGCGAACGCCTCGAGATGTTTTTTGACGAGGACTCGTTCGTCGAGCTCGATATGTTTGTCAAACACCGCTGCGCCAATTTCGGCATGGAAACAAAAGATCTGCCGGGTGAAGGCGTTGTCACGGGCTACGGTACCGTTGACGGACGTCTCGTCTATGCGTACGCGCAGGATTTCACGGTTTCGGGCGGCTCGCTCGGCGAACAGCACGCGCACAAGATCTGGAAAATCATGGATCTCGCGCTGAAAATGGGCGCACCGTGCATCTGCATCAACGATTCGGGCGGCGCACGCATTCAGGAAGGTGTCAACGCGCTTTCCGGTTACGGCGGCATTTTCCACCGCAATACGGCGGCTTCGGGCGTTATCCCGCAGATCTCGGTCATCATGGGACCGTGTGCCGGCGGCGCCGTTTACAGCCCGGCGATTACGGACTTCATTTTCATGGTCAAAAAGACGAGTCAGATGTTCATCACAGGTCCGGCTGTCATCAAAACGGTAACGGGCGAAGATGTCACGGCCGAGGAACTCGGCGGCGCGATGTCGCACAATATGCGTTCCGGTGTCGCTCATTTCGCGGCCGAGGACGAAGAGGACTGCTTCAACAAGATCCGCCGTCTGCTCTCGTTTATCCCGTCGAACAATATGGAAGATCCGCCGGCAATCCCGTGCGACGATGACCCGAACCGTCAGGATGAAAGCCTCAACGCGATCATTCCGGACAACCCGAATCTCCCGTACGATATGAAAGATGTCATCCGCTCGATCGTCGATAACGGCGACTTCTTCGAGGTTCAGGAATTCTACGCGATGAATGTCATCTGCTGCTTTGCCCGTATGGACGGCAAACCGATCGGCATTATCGCGAGCCAGCCGAAGATCATGGCCGGCTGTCTTGACGTCAACGCCTCGGATAAAGCGGCCCGTTTCATCCGCTTCTGCGATGCGTTCAACATCCCGATGGTCACGCTCGTTGACGTTCCGGGCTTCCTGCCGGGCGTCAATCAGGAATACAACGGCATTATCCGTCACGGCGCGAAGATGCTTTACGCGTACAGCGAGGCAACCGTGCCGATGGTGACGGTTATTACGCGCAAAGCTTACGGCGGCGCGTATATCGCGATGTGCTGCCACGAACTCGGATCGGATCAGGTCATGGCCTGGCCGTCGTCGGAAATTGCCGTCATGGGTCCGTCCGGCGCCGCCAATGTCATTTTCCGCAAGGATCCGGATAAAGAGCAGAAGACGCAGGAATACGTTGATGAATTCGCTACGCCGTATAAAGCCGCGGAAATGGGCTACGTTGACATGGTTATCACGCCGAGTGAAACGCGCCCGCTGATCATTTCGGCACTGCGGGCCTGCGCCGGCAAACGGGAAACCGGTCCGGCCAAGAAACACGGCAATATTCCGTTATAAGGAGACGCAGGATGGGCAAAAAGAGTAAAAAAGAAGAAAAGAAAGAAGAGAAGCGCGAAAAACGCGCCGAAAAGAAAGCCGCGAAAGAGTTGAAGGAAGTCGAGCCGGAAATCGTCGCCGCCATCTCCGCGGCAGTTGCCATGATGATGCCGACGGGAACACGGGTTCGTGCACTGCGCATTCGTCCGGCACAGCCGATCGGTAATATTTGGGCCCTGCAGGCACGCGGAGGCCGTCGTTAATCCGTCAGGAAAGAGATCAGAGAGAGGATTGGATCAGCATGAAAAAGTTCAAAATAAAAGTCAACGGCGTTACGTATGATGTCGAGGTTGAAGAAGAGAAAGAGCAGGCCGCTCCGGCTGCTCCGGCTCCGGCCGCCGCAAAACCGGCTCCCGTAATCAAAGCCGCAAAACCGGTTCCGCAGCAGGCCGCTGCTGCGGCCGCTCCGGCTCCGGCTGCATCGGCTGACGGTCATGCCGTCAAAGCGCCGATGCCGGGCAAGATCGTCAAAGTCGCCGTCGAGGCAGGCCAGGCCGTCAAAACGGGTGATGTTCTCGTCATCCTCGAAGCCATGAAGATGCAGAACGAGATCACGTCGGACTTCGACGGTACGGTTCAGGCCGTCAACGTCAGCGCAGGCCAGACGGTTTCGGCACAGGAATCCCTCGTCGTCATCGGCTGAGACTGGTTCCCGCAAATCGCATACAGACAAACAAAAATCCGGTCAACCGTCCGAGGACGGCGACCGGATTTTTCTTTATCTGTTTGACGGTCAAGGTTTCAGCTCGCGCAGAGCACGTCGGTACCAGACCGCGAAGTAGATGTTGACGAAATAGAGCAGTAGCTCGGCGAACTCTTCCATCGTTTCGTCCCAATAAGCTCCCGTGATGAGGTCCTTATCGCCGAACGAGGAAATACCGACGCAGATCAGGAGAAGCAGAAAGGCGCTTTTCGGGAATGCGGCGCGGAAGATACTCCGCCACGGCATCGTCACGATCAGGGAAATGAGCGTCACGCCCATGAAAACGGCAATAGCACCGTGGATGATCGAGTGATACGGGATGTCACTCATCGAGATGAACGAAGGCCCGTGTTCCGTCATGTGCGTCATAAAGAATACGCGTCCCCAGCTCAGTTCGCGTCCGAGAAGGACGGTGAAATACGCGGCAACGGGGAGCCAGAACCGTTCCCAGCGTCCCGCGCGATGACGATAGAAATAGAGCGAGAGCAGAATGCCCGCCAGCAGAGTAAAGTTCTGCATCATTTCGATCGGCCCGTTCTCCCAGCCGAACCATTCCGGTAACAGGAATGACGCCGGAGCGATGAGGAGGAGATAAACCCAGCCGATCTGACATGCCTTTTGCTGCCAGGTGAAGGTCAATACCTTTCCGATTACTTTTTCCATAACAATAACGCCTCGTAATTTTCACGTAAACAGTGTTTAAACAATAGATAAACTGATTATAGCAGAAAATCTTTGTCCGTGGTAACCGTTTTAGAAAATTTTTCCTTTGCAAGGTCAGTGCTTGCAAAAAGTCAAAAAATCAAATATAATAAGGGAAAGAATGGTCAAATAGTCAGTTCTCTTAGGAAGGTGATTTTGATGAGTAACATCTCAGATTTAATCGAGGCATACATCCTCCGCCAACTGGCGAATCACCAGGACGGCAAGGTGGAACTGCGCCGTACCGATATAGCCGATCAGATTTCCTGTGCGCCGTCGCAGATCAGTTACGTCCTGTCGACGCGTTTTACGCAGGACAAGGGATTCGTCGTCGAGTCGCGCCGCGGTCTCGGCGGGTATATCCGTATCGTGCAGGTGCCGATCAAGAATCTCGTTTATCAGGATATGCTGGAAAAAATCGATAAGGACACGACGTATCCGCAGGTGCAGTCTATGGTCCGTTACCTTGTGCAGCACGAAATGGTGTCAAACCGCGAGGCGGCTCTTCTCATGCAGATGATTACGGCTGTTTTCGCGTCGCAGACGATCGAGGATGACGAACGCGTTCATATCCTCAAGTCACTCATTTTGACGCTGCAGAATTTCGCATAGGATCCGTTTGTCGGTTGACGCGGATCGGGGCAGGAAGGAAGAGGGCTTATGTTATGTGATGACTGCGGCCGCAACGAAGCGGTCGTTCATATCGTACAGATCGGGCCGAACGGCCGGGTCGAGAAGAATCTTTGTGAAACATGTGCAGCCCGTTACGGGCAGTTTATGGTCAGCGGACGTCAAAATAAGGACGTTTCGATGGACGATTTCCTCAAAGGTATTTTCAGCAGCAATACGCGCCGGGCTGCGGCGCCGGCGGGTAAGGAACTGACCTGTCCGAACTGCGGCATGAGTTATAAGGATTTCGAGCAGACGGGGAAAATCGGCTGCAGTGTCTGCTACGAGACGTTTCGCGGACAGCTCGAGCCGCTTCTCAGGCGTATCCACGGGTCAAATGTCCATCGCGGCAAGATCCCGCGCCGCAGCGGCGGTAAACTCGCCCTGAAACAGACGATCGAAACGCTGCGGGCGAAACTCAGGGAATCCATCGAACAGGAAGCATACGAAAAAGCCGCGCAGTACCGCGACCGCATCCGCGAACTCGAAGGGCAGATGCAGCAGGAAAAAGGAGGCGAAGGCGATGTCCGTTAACGATCTCATGCGCAGCCGCACGCTCAAATGGCTGAATACGGGAGGAAACAACGGCGATGTCGTTCTCCTGAGCCGCATCCGCCTTGCGCGCAATCTGCGTCAGATTCCGTTCCCGAACCGCGCGGATTACAACGCGCTCGCTCAAGTCGAACTGCAGCTGGACAAGACGATCCCGCAGATCGTCGAAGGTCTCGGGCAGCCGTTTGACCGTCTTGACATGGAGCATATTTCGGCACTGCAGCGTCAGGTTCTCATCGAAAAGCAGCTCATCAGCAGCAATCTCGTCAAAAATCCGCAGCACCGCATCGCGTATATCAGCGATGACCGGCGCATTACGATCATGGCGAATGAAGAGGATCATATCCGCATCCAGTGCACACTCGCGGGCTTTGACCTCGACCACGCCTGGCGGCTTGCGTCGGATATTGACGACTGCATCGAAAATCAGGTAAACCTCGCCTTTGACGAGAAGATGGGCTATCTGACGTCATGTCCGACGAATCTCGGCACGGGCATGCGCGCTTCCGTCGTCCTGCATTTGCCGGGACTCGTTTATTCGCGCAACATGGATAGTATCGTCAATCTGTCGCCGCAGCTCGGACTCGCCGTGCGGAGCCTGTTCGGCACGAAGGAAAATCCGTCCTGCATTTACCGGATTTCGAATCAGCTCACGCTCGGACTTTCCGAGGAGGAACTCATCGAAAATCTCAAGAGCACGGTAAACGAAATCGTCGCGCATGAGCGTGCGGCGCGGAAAGCGCTTCTTTATTATATGAAGGATGACGTCGAGGACCGGATTTGGCGTGCGTACGGGACGCTCCGTTATGCGCGGTCGCTTTCGGAGGGCGAGCTGTTCGGCCTGCTCGCGAAAGTACGTCTCGGACTTGACCTCAAGATCATCGACGAGGTGTCACCGGAGTGCTACGGCGAGCTCCTCGTCGGCGGACGCACGTCCTATCTGCGGAATTTCGCCGAAAACGAAAATCTCTCCGCAAATGAAGTCGACCGTTTGCGGGCGGCACATGTCAGGGAAACGCTGACACGTCACCGCATCGGTCGGGAGGAATAACCCATGGATTATCGAAACCATTTTACGAATCAGGCGATCAAGGCGATCGAATATGCCCAGTCCGCGGCCGCTCATTACGGCCAGGATCATATCGGGACGGAGCATATTCTTCTCGGGCTGCTGCACGAAACGCACAGCCGTGCCGCCGAGGCGCTTGCGGCATGCGGCATCCGTTACGATAACGCCAAAGAAACAGTCGATCACATCGTCAGTCGGGAGGAAGTCTACCCGCCGACGAATCTTTACTATACGCCGCGCGCGAAACGCGTCATGGAGGGCACCGTCCAGGAAGTCCGGACACTCGGCTCGCGCTATATCGGCACGGAACATATTCTGCTGAGTCTGCTGCAGGAGACGGAGGGAACGGCCTTTCTCGTCATCGAACAGCTCGGTGTCGATCCCGATCTCGTACAGGATGAAGTGTTAAAACGCATTGACGTCCCGGACGCTCCGGTCGACTCCGCCGAAACCGATTCGGCGGACACAGATGACGCGGAATCGGGCGAACGCGTCAGCCCGCGTGACGAAGGGAAAAAGCGCGGTTCTGTCATGCTTCGCCGTTACGGACGTGATCTCAACAAAATGGCGGAAGACGGTCAGCTCGATCCCGTCATCGGCCGCGAAACGGAAATCCGGCGCGTCATCCAGATTCTCTCGCGCCGCACGAAGAACAATCCGGTACTCCTCGGCGAACCCGGCGTCGGCAAAACGGCTATTGCCGAAGGACTCGCCCAGCGCATCGTCGAAGGAACCGTTCCGTTTACCCTGCAGGATAAACGCGTCATTTCGCTCTCGATGGCGTCACTCGTCGCCGGTGCGAAATACCGCGGCGAATTCGAGGAGCGCCTCAAAGGCGTCATCGAGGAAATCCGCCGTGACCGCACGGTTATCCTGTTTATCGACGAAATGCATACGCTCGTCGGGGCGGGAGCCGGCGAAGGATCGCTTGATGCGGCCAATATTTTAAAACCGGCGCTTTCGCGCGGCGAAATCCAGATTATCGGTGCGACGACGATCGGCGAGTACAAAAAATATCTCGAAAAAGACGCTGCGCTTTCACGTCGATTCCAGACCGTCATCGTCGAGGAACCGGATGCGGATGACGCGAAACAGATTCTGTTCGGCCTGCGCGGGAAATACGAAGAATTTCATAAAGCGCGCATTCAGGATGCGGCTGTCGAAGCCGCCGTTCGTCTCTCACAGCGGTATATTACGGATCGTTTTCTGCCGGATAAAGCCATTGACCTCATGGACGAAGCGGCCGCAAAAGTCCGCATGCATCAGGTTGCACCGACCTCGCAGCTCGCGAAAATCCAGCAGCGTCTCGACGCGATCGACAAGCAGAAAACGGAAGCGATTGACAGTCAGGATTACGAGCGCGCGGCGCATCTGCGCGACGAGGAGCAAAAGGTCAAAACCGAACTCGACACGGCGCGCAGCAACTGGAAAAAACGCGGGGCAAGCCGCATCACGGTGACACCCGAGGATATCGCCGAAGTCGTCGGTCAATGGACGGGGATCCCCGTGCGTCAAATCGCGGCGAAGGAATCGGAGCGCCTGCTCCATCTCGAGAAAATCCTCGCACGACGCGTCGTCGGTCAGGAAGAAGCCGTTCACGCCGTGTCAAAAGCGGTTCGCCGTGCGCGTTCGGGACTCAAGGACCCGAAACGTCCGATCGGATCGTTCCTGTTCCTCGGCCCGACGGGCGTCGGCAAGACGGAACTTGCGCGTTCGCTCGCGGATGCCCTGTTCCAGTCCGAGGATGCCATTGTCCGCTTTGACATGTCGGAATACATGGAGAAATATTCTGTTTCGCGCATGGTCGGCGCGCCTCCGGGCTATGTCGGCTACGAGGAGGGCGGTCAACTCACGGATGCCGTGCGCAAACGTCCGTATTCGATCATTCTCTTTGACGAGATCGAAAAAGCGCATCCCGATGTTTTTAACATCCTGCTGCAGGTGCTCGAAGACGGGCGCCTCACGGACGGTCAGGGACGTACGGTCGATTTCCGCAATACCGTCATTATCATGACGTCAAATGCCGGGGCGAGCCTGCTTCGGAAGTCCCGTCCCGCACTCGGATTTGCGGCGGCGGGTGACGCGGAAGAGCGCGACGAAGAACGGGCGCGTCAGCTTGTTATGGAGGAAGTGCGCCGTATTTTCCGGCCGGAATTCCTCAACCGTATCGACGAAACGATCCTCTTTCATCCGCTCGGACGTGACGAACTTGCGGCTATCGTGGACATTCTTATGCGCGGTGTGCGTCACCGCCTCGAAGAAAGACAGATCCGCCTCGAAATCAGCCCGGCGGCAAAGGAACTCCTCGTCGATCAGGGCACGGATTTCCGTTACGGGGCGCGGCCTTTAAAACGCGCCGTCCAGCGTCTCGTCGAAGACGCACTCGCGGAACGTTTACTCGCCCGCGAATTCGGCGCGGGTGACACAGTTTCCGTCCGCAAAGACGGCGATCATCTCGCCTTTGTAAAAAAAGAAGAGAAACAGGCAGCAAAGGAGCCGGAACATGCGCAATAAACTCGCGCCGGAAGGATATGGAGCCCGGTTCCTGAATTTCGCGGCCAATCTGGCATGGTCCATCGTCTGGCTCGGGCGGTGGACCATCCGTTTACTGCGACGGTTTTTGACGGGAAAGGGAGATGTTTGATGGCAAAAAAGAAGAAAACGGTCTTTGTCTGTCAGGAATGCGGCTATGAGGCGCCGAAATGGCTCGGACGCTGTCCCGGATGCGGCGCGTGGAATACGATGGTTGAAGAAGTCGTCGCGCCTGAAACGTCCGCGCGGGGAGGAGGCCTGCAGCTCGGACTTTCCGACGCGCAGAAACCGAAACCGATCGGTGACGTTGAAGTCGAGGATCTGCCGCGTTACTCGACATGCTCGGACGAACTCGACCGCGTACTCGGCGGAGGGATCATTCCGGGATCGATGGTCCTCATCGTCGGCGATCCGGGTGTCGGGAAATCCAGTCTGACCCTGCGTGTCTGCGCCGATGTCGCGCGCGGCGGGAGACGCGTCCTCTACGTCACGGGCGAGGAAAGTACGCGTCAGGTCCGGATGCGTGCCGACCGGCTCAATGCGGTCGCGGAAACGCTCTTTGTCGTCAGCGAGACGAACCTCGAAACGATCGAAACGCACATCGAAAACGTTAGGCCCGATCTGCTCGTCATCGACTCGATCCAGACGATCTTCAAACCGGACGTGCAGAGCGCGCCGGGAAGTGTTTCGCAGGTCCGCGAATGTGCCGTCGAGCTCCTCCGCATCGCGAAGACGAAAGGCATCGCGGCGTTTATTATCGGTCATGTGACGAAAGACGGAACGCTCGCGGGACCGCGCGTCCTCGAACATATCGTGGACACGGTGCTCTATTTCGAAGGCGAACGCAATGCCGAATACCGCGTACTGCGTGCCGTCAAAAACCGTTTCGGCAGTACGAACGAACTCGGACTCTTCGAGATGCGCGAGGCGGGACTTGTCGACGTGCCCGACGCGTCAAAACTGTTTCTTTCCGACCGTCAGGAAGACAGCGGCACCGTCATTGTACCGACCGTCGAAGGAACGCGGCCTCTTCTCGTCGAAGTTCAGGCCCTCGTGGCGCCGACACCGTACGTTCCGCCACATCGTACGGCCGATGCCGTTGACATCAAACGCATCCAGTTACTTCTCGCCGTACTCGAAAAACGCGTCCATCTTTCGATCGGCGCCTGTGATGTTTATGTCAAAGTCGCGGGAGGAATCCGTATCGACGAACCCGCCGCGGATCTTGCGCTCTGTGTTGCGATGGCGTCCAGTTTCGCGGGGCGTCTGCTCATGCCGAAAACGATCGTCTTCGGGGAAGTCGGCCTCGCGGGTGAAGTCCGCGCCGTTTCGCAGGCGGAACTGCGCGTCGCGGAGGCGAAACGTCTCGGTTTCGAGAACGTTGTCCTGCCGAAGAAGAATGCACTTCAGCTCGAAGATGACATCACGGGCATCCGGCTGTTCGGCGCGTCAACGATCCGCGAAGCCCTGAGCCTCGCGATGCCGCGACAGTAAATGGCGTATTACCGTCAGGGAAACGCGTCCGTGACATGTACGGTTGATGCGTCAACAGCTGCCGTTTTCTCCGCATTACGCCGTAACGGTAGACAGAACAGGCCGGTATCGGTATAATAAATCAGAAGAGATTTTCAGAAAGCGGGGATCGGATTGCGTCATTTCGGGTGGAAACGGTGTTTGACGCTGTGTTTGGCAGCCGTCATTTTTGTGCTGGGGAGCAGTGCGTCTCTCAGTCAGGCCGCCGTTCCCCAGCCGCAAATCACGGCGCAGTCGGCGATCCTCATTGACGGACTGACGGGGCGTGTGATCTGGGAAAAAGATGCCGACGTCCATCATTATCCCGCGAGCATGACAAAGATGATGACATGCCTGCTCGGCCTGCATATGATCCCGTCGGACCGACCGATTACGATTTCGCCGAACGCAGCCGCGACCGAGGCACTGCCGCTCGGCATTGTCCGAGGTGACGTTTTGACGGCCGGCGAACTCATTCCGGGTATGATGCTCGTCTCCGATAACGGTGCCGCCGTCGCGATCGCGGAAAGCGCGTCGGGCAATGTCAACGATTTCGTCACGCTCATGAACATGCGCGCGGCAAAACTCGGCATGACGGAAACACACTTCGCGAACCCGAACGGACTGCAGGATCCGATGCATTATTCGACGGCGCGCGACATGGCAAAACTCGCGCGGTTCGGGATGCGGGATCCGCTGTTCCGGCACGTTGTCGGTCAGCCTCAGGGCGTCGTTCACTGGCTGACACCGGCGGGGAAAACCCTTGCGGCGAAAAATACGAACGAACTCTGGGGCGTTTATCCGGGGCTTACGGGCATCAAAACAGGGTACACGCAGGCCGCAGGGGGATGTCTTGCGGCTTCGGCAAAACGTGACGGCTTGGAGCTCATCGCCGTAGTCATGGCGTCACCGACATACGATTCGCGTTTCGGTGACGCGGCCGCGCTGCTCGATTACGGTTTTGCGACCGTGACGCCGATTGAGGCGTCAGAAGATATTCAGCGTCAAAAAACGGTTTGGGTCAGCGGCGGGACACAGGCGCGCACGACCGTGCGTCCGCAGCAGAACGTCGTTTATCCGCTTCGCGAAGGCGAGGATACGACGCATTACACGGTTAAACGCGAACTTCCGGCCGTTTTGCCGGCACCGATTGAAGACGGTGCCGTTGTCGGCAGGCTCGTGTTATATTATGACGGGATTTCCGTCGGCGATGTCCCGCTTGTCGCAGACGGCGTTGACGCGGGAACGAGCATCGCGTCATGGCTCGTCGGCGTCTTTTCAGGCTTTTTGACCTGGTGGGAAGGCGAGGCCTGACCCGCAGAAATTGACACGGGGTAATGCCTGTGTTAGAATATATCAGCAAATGTTCTTCGCGGATGTGGCGGAACTGGCAGACGCGCCGGATTTAGGATCCGGTGCCGCAAGGCGTATGGGTTCGAGTCCCTTCATCCGCACCAAAGGAAAAATCAACCGGCTGTATTATGCAGCCGGTTTTTTGTATATACAGAAAAAAATTATAAATTTTTCTTCTTGTTTTCACGTAAAAAGCAGGATTCGACGCGGTAAACCGCGAATCAAGTCTATAACAGGAAAACGGTTACTATATATATCTATTTTATACGTTCCGCTGATAGGACGGGATTACAATGAAAGAAAATGATGAAATGACAAATCGGACAGATACGGAGGCGGCACCGGCAAAAGCGACGATTATTGACGTCGCCAAAAAAGCCGGCGTCTCCATGGCAACGGTTTCGCGCGTTGTCAACGGCAATTATCCGGTGCGGGAGGAGACGCGCCGGAAAGTTCAGGCCGCCATCGACGAGCTTCACTATGTACCGAACATGCTCGCCCGCGAATTCAACACCCAGCGTTCGATGACGATCGGGGTCATCGTGCCGGGACTCTACAATATGTTCTTTTCGGAAGTCATCGACGGTATCGAGGACTACGTGCACCGCGATGAATATTCGTTGCTGCTCTGCAATGCGCGCAACGATTCCAAACTGGAGGCCGATTCGGTCGCAACGCTGATCAGCCGCAACGTTTCGGGCATCATCGTCATCAGCCCGAACACGAAAAACATGCAGACGCGGCGTTACGAAGAAGCCGTTAAACAAAAACCGATCGTTTTTATCGACAGCATCCGTCATCTGCCGCACGCTTCGTACGTTGCGAACAACGAAACCGCGGGCACGGAGGCCGCTTTGACGTATCTTTACCGGGAAGGACACCGCAATATTCTCTTCGTCGGCGGGCGCGACAGCGATTCGTACACGGTCAAGGAAGAGCGCTACTGTCAATTTATGAAGCGTCAGGAGATTTCCCAAAAGAAATTCATTCTAAACATCGGCGAAGGCAACGGTGTCCGAACCGTCGACAACACGGAGGAATTCATGCAGACGTATTTGACGTATCACCGCGGCGAAGCAACGGCCGTATTCTGCTGCAATGACCTCATGGCAGTCGGCGTTCTCAATGCCTGCAAAAAACTCGGCATCGCCGTGCCGGACGAACTGTCGATCACCGGCTACGATAACACGTCCCTGAGCCGTTACGTCGATCCGCAGCTCACAACGGTCGATCAAAACATGAAACAGCTCGGTCAGATCGCGGCGAAACTGCTCTTTGAAAAAATCGCCACGGGCAAGGACCAGAGCATTTTCCTGCAAAATAAACTCATCATCCGCGGCACGACGGGACCGTGCCCGCAGCGGGATTGACGTCAACATGTCAGGAAAGGAAGGACAGGTGTCATGAACACGATTGATTTACACGTTCATTCGACCGTTTCCGACGGGACATTGACGCCGACGGAAATCGCGCAGCTCGCCGAGAAAACGGGACTTTCCGCCTTTGCCCTGACGGATCACGACAGCGTCGCCGGCAATACGGAAGCGGGAAAAGCCGCCGCAGCCTGCGGACTCGGTTTTATTCCCGGCATGGAACTCACGACCGAATACAACGACCGCAAACTCCACGTCGTCTGTCTCGGATTTGACGCGGATCATCCGGCGTTTCGTCAGCTTTACCATAAAGTGCGCGCGATCAAAGAAGCGGCAATCCCCGAAATCATCGCCTTCGTACGTCGACGCGGCATCCGCGATATCTCAGAGGAAGCCGTCAAACCGTTTGCGGGCGGGCGTCCCATCGACCGGTATGCGATCATGCGTTATCTCGTGTCACTGAACCTCTACGATCATGCACAGCCGCTTTGGGACAACTATCTCGATCCCG
>CACXCC010000092.1 GCA_902766015.1 uncultured Veillonellaceae bacterium | reverse complement strand
TTCTAAATTTTTAGGAGTGGCTCTCTGCATCGGAACGACTGGCTCTCTCGATGAGATTCAGTGGCTCCGAACGGCCGGAATACTCAATCTGAATAACGAAGACGTTCGTAGGAAATTGCTACTATATGCTGATAATCCTCATAACCTAAAGGCGAAAGAAGAATCGATCAAGAGTAAATCTGACTCGCCGTTTGAAGAAACAGTTGCCGGCTATTTGGTTGAACGAAATTACGATGTTAAGCAGCAGTGGCCCGTAGGTAAATATCGGATCGATATGGCCTTTTTCAATGGAAAAACGAAAGTCGCTTTAGAATGTGACGGTGAACGTTATCATAGCGGTGAACGTAAAATACGTGAGGACATGGAGCGCCAAACGATTTTGGAACGTATCGGCTGGCAGTTTATTCGTCTGCGCGGCAGTGAATATTATCGAAATCCGGAAGAAGCAATGCAGCGTGTTACTGGAGCATTGAACGAATATGGTATTTATCCTGTTTTTGGAAGCTTTTCGAATAGAGCGGATACCATGTTGGCGGATGAAATTACAAGAAGAGCGGAACAATACAGACAGGAAGGATTATGAATGTCATATAGTTCATATGCTACTTTGAAATTGTGAGGAGAGTGTTTTGATGTGGAAGCGTGGGGACGCGATGTCATGCGGCTATGGTTGCATTGACTTTTTTCCCGGCGCCGGAGTTATTGTCATTCTGTCACTAATAATTCGGAAGATGAAAGTATCAGAAGCAGAATTGCGTAAGTAGAGTTCAACCTCATAGTATATCGACAAGAATTTTATAAATATAAATTCGGCTTTTATAATGACATTGTATTGATAGTAAACGAAAAATACTGTATGATACAAGAGGGGTGAGAACAATGGCTGCAACGACAAATTTAAATATCCGTGTTGAAAAAAGTATCAAAGAACAGTCCGAACAGATTTTTTCGGAGTTGGGATTTAATATGACTACAGCGGTGAATATGTTTCTTCGGTCTACGATCCGGGAACATGGGATCCCATTTTCCTTAAAATTGGATATTCCTAATGCCGAAACTGCGGCTGCTATTGAAGAAGGACGTCGCATTGCCCATGATGACAGTGTTCCGGGTTACCATGATATGGAATCTTTGAAGAAAGCGTTGGATGTATGAAATATACCCTCAAGTTTACGAAGCAATTCAAGAAAGATTTGAAGACTGCCCAAAAACAGCATAAAAATCTTGATGAATTGTTCGAGATTATTGATATTCTGGCAGACGGCGGGAAATTGGATGCTCGTTATCGTGATCATGATTTATCCGGTAATTACAAGGGAACACGGGAATGTCATATAGAACCGGATTGGTTGCTCATATATGAAATATCGGAAGATGTGCTTGTCCTTATGTTATACCGATTGGGATCACATTCGGAATTATTCGGACATCAGCACTAATTTTAATGTATGATAAGAAACTGAGAAAGAAAAGTAAGGCGTTGAGAGATGAAACACTCTCAACGTCCTCTTTTCATGCAATTTTAGCCTTGCTGTGGTAGACTGAACCTACATCAATGCGAACGGAGGGGATGACATGCCTCGGAATAGTTGGAAGAAGCGATTGCTTGCGGGCGTTTTGGCCTGCGGGATCGGGATTTTTGCGCCGGGAGCGCAGACGGCACAGGCGGCGGATGCGTGGGCCGTGGCGGCACAGGCTTTGGGCGTTTTCAGCGCGTATCAGTCGAGTCTGGCGGAGATGCTGACACTCGGAAATACCGCGGCGGCACAGATCGCGAGCCGGCGTCAGGATATCGCGGAAAACGGCATTGACCGCAATCCGAATGACACGGCAGTGGTCAACGATGTTATGGAGCAGCTGGTACGTCAGGGCCCGTATGCGCTGAAGGAAAATTCGCTGCCGTTTATCTGGCAGGTCAATAACAGCGATATTTTTAACGCGGCCTGCTATCCGACGAATTATGTCAGTGTCAATAAAGGACTTGTGCGCGGGCTTAACAACGATCCGGACGAACTCGCGGCGGTTCTCGCCCACGAAATGACGCACGGCGTCGAACAGCACAGTGCGCGCAATTACGCGAAAGCGGTCGCGCAGTATTACGGGATGACGTTCCTCAATATGGACACGAACGCGATGGACTGGGGCAAACTCAATGCGCTTGCGAGCTATTCGATTGCAAAAAACGTCACGCTGCCGACCGAATATGACGCGGATGAAGGCGGTTTTTATATTATGTCGGGAGCCGGGTTCAATCCGGGCGGCGGGGCTGCCGCGATGGCACGTCTCGCGTATTATCTGACGTATGAGACGCAGAATATTTTCGAGTACCAGAATCCGAACGAAGACAAAAATAAGGAAAACTATAATGACCATCCGGATCTTGACCTGCGCGAGGCGAAGCTGGCGGGGATGATGACGGATTACGGCTGCGGGCATGTGACGGTCAAGGATCGGAAAACCGTCTGCATTGACGATCAGCCGCTCCTCGATGCGGACTGGACAAACGAACTTTACGATAATACGACGGAAAATGCCTATTTGATCGCAGGCGCGCTCGCGAAGGCATTTCACGATTACGATTCCCCGGATGCGTGGCAGTTCCGCGCGGACGGAGAGGGCGGTTTGACTTGTCTTACCGATGACCGTGTTTACGGGCTTTTACAGGAATTCCTCTGCAAGACGGATACGGGCGCAAAACTGCAGGCGCTCGTGACGTCGGCCTATGACGGAGAAGCGTCAAGCGGCGCGCGCATCGCGATGCAGGCACGCGAAACGGAACAGGGAAAAGCGCGTGCGGAAATCCGCCGGAAAGCCGCTGCGGCTGACGCGAAATTTACGGAAAAAATGCGCGACAACAGCGACACGTACAGCGATTACGGCATGACACGCGAGGCGATGTTCGAAATTGACCGCGCGTTTGCGGCGCAGAATCAGAAGGATGAAGCGTCAAATTACGCGATTCGGGCGCGCGCAAAAGCCGTAAACGGCGATTTTGCGGGGGCGCTTGAGGACTCGGACCGGGCAATTTCCATGGACGGGAAAAACGCCTATAATTTCTTGAACCGCGCTGACGTCAAACGCATGCAGGGCGACCGCGAAGGGGCGCTTGCCGACTGCGAAGCGGCGAAACAGGTTGACGCGAAAAACGTTTTTTCCTATCTGATCGCGGGTCAGATTTACGACGAGATGGAAAATCATGACGCGGCGCTTGCCAATTTCCGACAGCTTTACGAGCTCGAGAATGAGGCCTATACGCGGATTCCGGATGATTATTTGAAGGATATTTCGCCGAAAGACTACAAGAAAATCGTGAACGCCCGCGAGGAAAAGCGCAAGGCGCTTGAAAAGAAAATTCGCGAAGAACAGAAAGAAAAAACACAAAAGTCCGTTGACAAAAAATAAGTATAAGCATATAATTCTAGTATGTTTTAATAAATGTTCCGATCTGCCTTGCTGTTCTCATGCTGCGTCATAAACATCCGGATCAGCCGAGTTCCCTGCAGATTCCGTTCGGTCCCGTCATTCCGACGATTGCCGTTGCCGTCAGCCTTTGGCTGCTCGTCCAGGCCGATCTGCAGAAGATCCTCATCGGACTCGGTGGACTCGTCATCGGCGTTCCGTTTTATCTGCTTATGAAGAATCAGTACCTTTCTCACGCGTCAACGAAAGAATGACACGACCGGGCTCTCGGGCGATCCTCGAGAGCTTTTTCGTCTTTTTGCGGCCGTTTTCGCGCATCCTTTCCCTTGTGTCACGCGGCTTCCTGCTATACAATAGAGATATGTCATGAAGGAGGATATTACGTATGAATACGAATAAAAATATTATTTTGACGGCGGATCGTCCGACCGGCCGTTTG
>CACXCC010000091.1 GCA_902766015.1 uncultured Veillonellaceae bacterium | reverse complement strand
GCGGTTCATAATGGAAAGGATAGCATCACTTTCGTCATGGATTCGGTTTTGAGTCAGATCGTCGAAAGGCCGGTTATAGCAGCAACAATCCAGATATAGACGCATGGACACTCTTCCTTTCAATTCGGACGTTCTTTTATATATATTTTATCAAGGAGGCGATGGCACTGTCAATTATCTTTCCTGAATATACCGATGAACCCCGAACGGCCGGAATACTCAGCCCGCAGTGCGGATTTTCCTCGACAGAGGAAGGTAATTTGCTGACGGAAGCGCAGCAGTGGGAGAAAGTCAAACTCGTACGCCGGATCGCACAAAAGGTCTGGAACGTCAAATAAATTTGACACGAAAAAGCCCTGTCGGCTGACCCTGACACCGAGATGTCAGAGGAAAGCCGGCAGGGCTTTTCTTTATTTATTTACTGAACGATATGTTTGCCGCCGTAATAACGCTGACTCCAATACGAGTTGGAGAGCTGGTCGACGCGCACGCCGCTTGACGAAGCGTGGATGAATTCGTTGTCGCCGAGATAGATGCCGCAGTGCGACGCGCCGGGTTCGTACGTCGTAAAGAAGACGAGATCGCCGGGGACGAGCTGGCGGCTGCTCTTCGTGCGCAGGCCGAGCTTGTACTGTTCGTCGGCCGTACGCGGGATCGAGATGCCGTTCTGGGCAAAGACATACTGCAGATAGCCGGAGCAGTCAAACGCTTTCGGCGTTGTGCCGCCGAACTGATACGGCGTACCGATGTACGAACGCGCCGTACTGATGATACTGTTGACTTTGCCGGGGGCGAGAATCGGTTTGTTGTTCGGGACATAATGGCCGCTTGACGTTGACGCAGCCGCTTTTTTGCGCGTGAAAGCCGGAATCTTGAGACCTTTCTGCGGTTTCGCTTTCTGCAGGGCACGCCACGTCGCGTTGTTCATTTTGCCCGTGACACGCAGATGGTTGTTGCGCTGGAATTCGGAGACGGCAGCTTCCGTTTCTTCACCGTAGATGCCGTCAATATCTTTCAGCGGATAGCCGATATGCACGAGTGTTTTCTGGAGCAGGGTGACATTGCTTCCCCGCGAACCTTCCTGCAGGGCCGGTGAGGCAAGGCCGATACCGGACGTAAAAAACAGGGAAAAAGCCGTTACAGCCGCGGCCGCTTTGATTTTTGATAATTTCATGGCAATTCTCTCTTTTCTGTGCAGCAAGGCGAGATCAGCCGTGCAGAACGTGTTCGAGCCCCTGCGAGAGGAGTTTTACGACGTGATCATCGTCAAGGGAATAAAAGACTTCTTTGCCGTCTTTGCGGAATTTGACGAGGCGGGCCGTGCGCAGGACGCGCAACTGGTGGGAAATCGCGGATTGTCCCATGTTGAGCGCCTCGGCGATGTCGCAGACGCACATTTCGTCAGCCGCAAAGAGCAGAGAAAGGATTTTGATGCGGGTCTGGTCACCGATCGTTTTGAACAGGTCGGCGAGATGCAGGCAGGTATTGTCATCGAGCTGATGCAGTGTGGCAATACGGAGTTTATCGGGATGCGTATGATGGACTTCGCAGACTTCGGCATCCCCATTGTTGGTAGATGATTGATTGAACGACATATAAAGCTCCCAATTTGATAGTACTTTATTCTATTATATCAGGTTCTTTCGGGAACTGGAATGAGAATTTTTCGCCGGGGCGCAAAAATTCGAGCAGCCCGAGGTCTGTCGCCGCAATTTGGGCGACGACATTCGTGCGCGCGTCGGCGGGAAGGTCGTAACGCGCAATCTGGAGTTCACCCATGTAACGGCCGTAGTTCTTGTTGTCGAGCGTGACGGCGCCGAGATAAGGAGCGTCGGTATTTTCCGGATGAATGACGATGCCGAACTGTTTGACGAGAGGACGGCTTTCCTGCGCGCGCCATGCGTCACGTGCTTCATCGGCGCGCGTCGTAAAGGTATGGGAAAGGAGTTTTCGCACGTCAGGATTGCGGGAAAGAAGCGTTGCGTGCAGTGTAAGTTCGTGTTCGCGGAGTTGTCCGAGCGCGGCGATTTCGTCATCGGTCGGCAAAGAATCGGCGAGGAAAACGGAATTGACGTCAAGTGCGGCGAGAGCGCGGGCACTGCGATCACTCGGACAATCCCGGTGATCTTCGAGTGTCGGCAGTCCGTCCGCGAGGGGAGAGCGTCTGCGTCCCCGGTGACTTGGGATAAATGCGCCGACGGCGATGCCGTAGCGGTGAAGCAGGGCGGTTTTTTCGCGGAAAAAGCCGGTCGAAAGCCCCGTACCGCGACGCGGATAAAAGTTGTGCAGTGCGTCAAGATGGGAAAAGTCCGTACCGGCGTCGCGGAGGTTTTGCAGTTCTTCTTCCGTGACCGTTGACGCGTTGAGCTGGAGCCGAATATCCGAACGATGAGACAGGCGTGCCGTTTCTTCTGCCGTATAGCCGTAATCGAGGCGCAGACGCGTGATGCCGAGTGAGGCAAAGGCCGCGGCATCATTTTCATCGATGCCGAGAATGTCACGCGTTGCCGGTGAGACGTCGGAGATGACTTCCATGCCATATTGACGTGCGCGGGCGAGCAGGGAGCGGACTTCCGCCTGCAGGCGGCTTTTGTCTGTTTCGGGAATATGAAGCGAGGTAAAAACGCGGCGGATCCCGCATTTTGCCGCCGTTTCGAGGAGACGTTCGTTTTCTTTCGGTGTATTGTCGAGGCCGGGATAGATCGCAATGCCGTTGTTCATAAAAAAGCGGACTGCACCAAGGCCGTCAGGCCGAGCATGCAGTCCGCGCACCTCCTTTATATGGATAAATTCGTGTCAAATATCAAATGTCAATTTTCCTCGGGCGGATCGTCAAAGCCGATAAGCCACGTCGCGATAAATCCGCCGATATACGCCGTAACAAGTCCCGTCAGATAAATGAGCGGCTGATCCGCGGCTGCCGCGAGAGGCAGTCCCGAAATGCCGAGTGTTGCCGCGCCGACCTGAAATGCCGCTTGAACCGCACCGCCGAAAGCTCCGCCGATACAGGCCCCGATAAACGGTTTTCCGAGCGGCAGCGTGACGCCGTAAATGAGCGGTTCACCGACACCGAGTATGCCGACGGGAAGCGCCGACGCGACGGTTTTCTTGAGAAAGCGGTTTTTCGTTTTGAGATAAACGGCAATGCTCGCGCCGACTTGTCCCGCACCGGCCATTGCGAGCACCGGGAGGAGAATCGTGACGCCGTAACGCGATAACAGTTCCGCGTGAATCGGCGTGAGTGTCTGATGGATACCGAGCATGACCATCGGAAGGAATGTCCCGCCGAGAATAAATCCCGTCACGGCACCGCCCGCACCGATCGCCGTTGTCGCCGTGTTGCCGATCAGATCGGAGAGAAATCCTCCGACCGGCTGGAGAATAAAGAGTGCCGCGCTGCCGGTAACCACAAACGTGATGAGCGGCGTCAAAAAGAGACTGAACATCTCGGGAACGATATGACGGACTTTTTTCTCGACGACAGCCGCGAGCGCCGCGACGAGAAGAACGGAAATGACGCCGCCGCGTCCCGGGACGAGATTTTCGCCGTCAATCGCGATCTGCGCGAGTCCCGGATGCGAAATCAGCGCACCGAGAATACCGCCGAGAATCGGTGTGCCGCCGAATTCCTTTGCCGCGTTCCAGCCGACGAAGAGGTTCATCGACCAGAAAATAACATTGCCCGCGACGGCGAGAAGCTGGATATACGGATTTGCGCTGAGTGACGGGTCGAGTTTGAGCGTCGTGTTGAGAATGCCGCTGATAAGACCGCAGGCGATAAACGCCGGAATGAGCGGGATAAAAATGCTTGCGATGCGTTTAAAGAGGAGTTTGATCGGCGTTGCGTTTTTCGCGCGGATCGCGTCGTGCAGGGCTTTGCCGCTTCCGACTTTTGCCTCGGCCGCCGCGGCGCGGACGGAGTGGGCGGGATTTGACGCGTCATGACTGTCACCGGCCGTTTGATCTGCTGCTGACGTGTCAGCCGTTGACGTTTGCGCCGCGGCTTTTCGTTCCTCTGCAAACGGCGCGAGAATGGCCTCAAAACACTCCGCCACGCGTTCGACGCGTCCCGGGCCGAGCACGATCTGCAGTTCTTCGCCCGTGTCATTGACACCGAGCACGCCGGGGAGGGATTTGAGGCGTTTATTGCGCTCCGCCGCATCCGCGTTGTCCGCGAGACAGAGCCGCAGACGCGTCATACAGTGCGTGACCGTCAAAATATTTTCTGCGGGGCCCGTCAACAGATAGATAGCCCACGCGAGTTCAGTATAGTCGTTTTTCATCAATAAAAAGTACCTTTCTTTGTATCATTCGCGTCCCGATGCCGCGAGCGCCGCCGCGAGACGTCCTTCGTGCTCCGCGAGGAGTTTTCGTCCGCGCTCCGCCGTACAGCCCGAAGCCTGAATGAGAATCGCAAGTTTCGCTTGACCGTCAGATTTTGCGAGTGCATCCTGTGCTTCCTCGTATGTGCATCCCGTTGCGGCCGTGACGATACGCTGCGCACGTTCCGTGAGCTTCTCATTCGATGACTTGACGTCAACCATGAGATTGCCGTAAACTTTGCCGAGGCGGATCATCGCGCCCGTTGAGAGCATATTGAGCACGAGTTTCTGTGCCGTTCCCGCTTTCATTCGCGTCGAACCCGTCACGACTTCCGGACCCGTCACCGCCGCAAGTGCAATATCCGCTTCGCGGCTTACGGGAGCGTTTTCACTGCACGTCAGCGCAATCGCCGGCGCGCCGATTTCCTTTGCATAACGCAGCCCGCCGATGACATACGGCGTCCTTCCCGAAGCCGCAATGCCGACAAGTACATCATTTGCGCAAAAATCATAGGACTTCAGGTCACGGACTGCGCCCGCGGGATCATCCTCCGCACCTTCCTGCGCGCGGAAAATCGCGGGTGTTCCGCCTGCAATCACCCCGATCACGAGCGAAGGATCCGTCCCGTACGTCGGCGGACATTCCGCAGCATCGAGAATCCCGAGCCGCCCCGACGTTCCCGCGCCGAGATAAAACAGCCGTCCTCCCGCGCGTAAATGCGCCGCGATCACATCAACTGCCTCCGCAATCTGCGGCAGAATCCGTTCTACCGCAAGCGCCACCTTCTGATCTTCCTTATTGATAATTCGGAGCATCTCAAGCGTACTGCACTTGTCAATATCCGTCGAAGCCGGATTCCGACGCTCCGTCGTAATCTTCGTCAAGTCAATCATAAAAACCTCTCTTATATAGAAAGCCAATAACAACTCTATCATAGCATAGATTTACCGGCTCGTGAACGCTTGACATCAACTCGTAACCAAAACGTAAGGGCGTGCG
>CACXCC010000090.1 GCA_902766015.1 uncultured Veillonellaceae bacterium | reverse complement strand
TTACGCCGGAAGAGATTTTCAATGAGCTGATGGGACGCCGGCACGGGTCGGAGTACCATAAGTTTACGGGTAAAACCGGGATTCGGCCGGATATGTAAAGATACGTTTCGGATGACGTCAGGCAGGATGATCACCGCTTGCTTAGCACAGGTTATCTTGCCGTCGGGCACAGGGACACCCGTCCTCACTAAAAGCTGCGGCTAAAAAAACACCACTTTCGCTTAACTTAGTCGCCTATATCAAACCGCTGCGCTTAAACGATATAGGCTCCGTGCGAAAGTGGTGTTTTTTCTTAACGCCTTTCCCAGCAAAACGTTCGGACGGGTGTCCCTGTGCTCGACGGCGCCGTTAAGTTGCGTTTTTAAGGGATTGTCATGGGATCATCGCATATCGTGAAAAGCGTAAGGGAGGGTGCGGACGGAGATGGATGCCTCGCTGCATAGAGCGTAAAGAAAAATTTTCGTTTTCGCCCGGAGCCTGAATTGTTTAAGCGCAGCGGTTTGATTCAGGCGACTATATTAAGCGAAAACGAAAATTTTTTAGCGGCAGTATGGTATCCGGCTCCGTCCGCGCCCTCCCGTCGAGGTTAACGCAGTGCAGCTTGTTTATGCAAGATGTATTTATCCGTCGCGCAGTCAATCATCTCCTGCCAGGAAGAAAACTTCGTCGTCTTTTTAACGTGCGCATCCATGAGTTCTTCGGGCAGGTCCTCGAAATCTTTCTGTGACTTGATGTCAAAGCGGCCGCCCACAAGAAATTTTTCGAAGGAACGATAGCGCGTGTAGCGGCGCATGAAGGATGTGTCGAAGAGATCGGCGAAGTCGACGAGTTGCGGCGTCGTGCTGTTCGGCAGCATATAATATCCTTGAAGTTTTAAAGCCATAATGATCCTCTTTTCTGCGTTTCTGACGTGTCAATGTATGTCACGTCAATTTTAGCACAGGGAGGGGGAAAGAAAAAGCGGATTTCGTGTCAAGTGTGTTTGTACGGGCGGCGTTTCTGTAGTACAATAGAAAGAGCTAACCTTGAACTACTATGTATAGGAGGGTTTGACATGGATGAAGATTTGATTGAAAAGGAACTGACGAGTGAAGCGGTGTTTGACGGTGTGTTGCTTCATGTCAGAAAAGATACGGTAGAGCTGCCGAACGGTCATGAAGCTACGCGCGAATGGATCAAACATCCGGGTGCTTCGTCGGTTATTCCGGTTTTGCCGGACGGAAAGCTGCTGTTTGTTCGTCAGTATCGTTACCCGATCCGTCAGGTGACGCTCGAGGTTCCGGCAGGGAAACTTGACGCGCCGGATGAAGATCCGCTTTATTGCGCCGAGCGCGAGCTGTCTGAGGAAACGGGCTATACGGCCGGTAAAATCCGCAAACTCACGACGATCGCAACGACAGTCGGTTTTTCCAATGAAAAAATTCACCTTTATGCCGCCGAAGATTTGAAACCGGGCAAGCAGCATACGGATCCGGATGAGTTCATCAATCTCGTCGAGGTTTCGCTCGAGGAGGCACTGGAGATGGTTCGTGACGGCCGTATCGTTGACGCGAAATCCGTCGTCTCGGTGCTGATGCTTGCGCAGGAACGCGCGGCGAAATAACAACGAAAAGGCAGGGATGTCATGTTTGATTTCAGTCTTACCGAACTGATCGCCGGGTTGCCGGGACTTATTCTCGCGCTCGTGATCCACGAATACGCACATGCGCGCGCGGCGGTAGCATTCGGCGATTTGACGCCGAAAATTATGGGGCGTTTGACGCTGAATCCGGTTGCCCATATCGATCCGATCGGACTCATTATGCTTCTCCTCGTCCGTTTCGGCTGGGCGAAACCGGTTGTGATTAATCCGAACAATTTCCGCAATCCGCGCCGCGATGATTTGCTCGTTTCGCTCGCGGGACCGATGGCGAATTTTGCGCTTGCGTTTCTTGCCATGCTCATTTGGGCCGTACTTATTAAGATGCACGTCGGCCTTACAACGGGGACGCTGCTCGTGTTGCAGCTTATTGTCCTCTTTAACATTAACTTCGGGCTTTTCAATCTGATCCCGCTGCCGCCGCTTGACGGTTCGCATGTTTTGTCGTATTTCCTGCCGTACTCGCTGGCGCAGAAATTTTGGAGTCTCGAACGATACAGTTTCCTCATTTTGATCGTACTGATCATGACGCCGGTTTTGACGATGATTTTGATTCCGCTGCAGAAATTGATCCTGTTGTCCTTTAATGGCATTTTGCAGCTGCTTTTCTTCTGACATGAGCGACGAACAGATAAAGGAAAAAGACGAATATACCGTGCACCTCGCGGCGTTCGAAGGCCCGATGGAGCTTTTGCTGCATCTCATCGAGAAGAATAAGATTGACATTTACGATATTCCGATCGCGGAGCTCACGCAGCAATATCTCGACTCCCTCGCCGCAATGCGGCAGATGAATATGGAGGTCACGAGTTCCTTTCTCGTTATGGCGGCGATGCTATTACAGATCAAATCGCGCATGCTTTTGCCGGAACTGCCGAAAGAAGAAGGCGAAGAGGAGGAAGATCCGCGTCAGGAACTTGTCAACCGGATCGTCGAATACCAGCGGTTTCAGGCACTGAGCCTCGCTCTTGCGGCCGCGGCGGAGCAACAGGAAGCGTATGTTTCGCGTGAACCGATGACGATTCCGGTTCGTCATTTGCCGCCGGCATCACTCCCGCTTGACCGGCTTTTGGCGGCATTTCGGACGGCGATGCGCGAAGAAGAGGAGCGACCTGCGCCGAAACGCGAATTGCGTATCGTGCCCGAGGCGTTCCATATCGGGGATAAAATGCGCGAAATTCGCAGGCGTCTGAAGGAAAATCCGGACGGCTTGGAGTTTCGCGAAATGTACGGTCATCGGAGCAGGCAGGAGATTATTACGGCGTTTTTGGCGCTTCTCGAGCTTTTACGCCTGCACGAAATTGACGTCAGACAGGCGGGGCTTTTTGCGCCGGTTCGTATTTACCGGGCTGAGCCGGGATCATCGGAATCTGACGGTGAAGAATCGGTTTTTGACGCGTCAACTGATGTGTCAGACGTTGACGATAAAGGGGGAGAAGGCCATAACTGACGAAATCAGCCGCGCGGGAATGCTCGAAGCCGTGCTTTTTGCGGCTGGAGATCCCCTGACGCGGGAAGAACTTGCCGAACTTCTCGATTGCGAGGAAACGGAAGTCGAAACGGCGGCGCGGGAGCTCGAGTCGCATTTGGAAGGCAGGGGCCTTATGCTGCGTGCGGAAAACGCTCATTATCAGCTTGTGACACGTCCCGAAACATACGGAACGGTTCAAAAGCTCCGTCAGGTCACGGATCGCCGTTTGACGGCACCGGCGATGGAAACGCTTGCCGTTATCGCCTTCAAACAACCGGTAACGAGACAGGAAATCGAGCGTATCCGCGGTGTCCGCGTTGAGCGCGCCGTTGCCAAGCTTCTCGAACTCGGCTTTATCGAGGAAGTCGGACGCAAACCCGTTATCGGCAGGCCGATCCTTTACGGCACGACGGCGGCGTTTCTGCGTTGTTTCGGCGTCACGTCACTCGATGAACTGCGCGGACGCCTGCAGGCGGAAGTTTCTTTGGAAAACGAATGATTTAACGCAAAAGCAGCATGATTTTGATGCTGCTTTTTGACTGGACGGATACAGGAGGATACTTTGGTCGAATTATTAGCACCGGCGGGAAGCCGGGAGGCTTTTCTCGCCGCAGTCGAAAACGGGGCAAATGCCGTCTATCTCGCGGGTGACATGTTCGGCGCACGCGCCTATGCGAGCAATTTTGACCGCGATGCACTGCGGGAAGTCACAGAATACGCGCATCGGCGTCAGGTTCGCATCAACGTGACGGTCAATACGATCGTCGACGACGAAGAACTGCCGGCACTGCGCGATTATCTGCGTTTTCTTGATGAAATCGGCGTTGACGCGATACTCGTACAGGATCTTGGCGTTGCACGTCTCGCACGGGAAACGGTGCCGAATCTGCCGCTTCATGCGAGTACGCAGATGACGGTTCACAGTCTTGAGGGTGTACTCGCCCTGCAGGAACTCGGTTTTACTCGTGTCGTACTCGCCCGCGAAATGAGTATGGCGGAAATCCGCGAGATCTGTCAAAAAGCGGACGTCGAAATCGAAGTTTTCATGCACGGCGCACTCTGCGTTTGTTATTCCGGTCAATGTCTCATGAGCAGTATGATCGGCGGACGAAGCGGCAACCGCGGACGTTGCGCCCAGTCGTGCCGTCTGCCGTATACGCTTGTTGACGCGTCGGGAAATGACGCGCTCGGCGACAAAGCCGGCGAATACCTGCTCTCGCCGCGTGATTTTAATACGATTGACGCGATCCCGGATCTTTTGGAAGCCGGTGTGGCTTCACTGAAGATCGAAGGGCGCATGAAAAAGCCGGAATACGTCGCCGTCGTCGTGCGCACGTACCGCGAGGCGATTGACCGCTGTTATGCGCAGGGCGCAAAAAACTATGCGTCAACGGAAACGGAACGCGATCATCTCGCGCAAATCTTCAATCGCGATTTTACGACGGCGTACCTTTACGGAAAGCCCGGCAAAGCGATGATGAGCGACCGCCGGCCGAATAACCGCGGCTTGCTCGCGGGACGCGTCACGGAATACAACCGCGATTTGCGTCAGGTCAGTGTCAAACTCGCGCGGCCGCTTGCCGAGGGTGATCAGATCGTCTTCTGGGTCAAAGTCGGCGGACGTGTCACGGCGACGATCGCCGATATGACGTCAAAGAACGGGAAAGCGGTAAAACAGGCTGCGGCGGGGGAAACCGTGACATTTTCCATTAGCGGAACGGTTCATCCGCATGACCGCGTGTTCAAAGTCTACGACGCGAAACTCATGCAGGAGGCACGCGAATCGTACACAGCCGCCGAAGCGGCGCGCCGTACGCCCGTTGACGCGGTCGTGACGGCCGACGTCGGCAGTCCGCTCGTCATTACGTATCTCGATGATGACGGTCATGTCGCATCGGCCGCAACGAATTTTATCGGTGAAACCGCACGCAAACGCCCGCTTTCGCGCGAAAGCGTCGAAAAACAGATCGCGCGTCTCGGCGGGACGCCGTTTGAACTGCGTCATCTCGACTGCGAACTCGGAGAAAACGTCATGGTTCCCGTCAGTGAGATCAATGACGCGCGCCGCCGTGCCGTCGAAATGCTTGACCGTCAAAGACTTCGGGAGATGCAGCGCGCGAAAGGGCAGGTCAGTGTCAAATCCGTCCCGGCAATCCCGGTCCAAAAGTCAGCTGAATGCATGGTTTCGGTCGAATCCGTCGAACAGGCGCGAACGGCGCTCGAAGCCGGCGCCGACGGTATTTTGTTCGGCGGCGAGTCGTATCATCACCGCGTCATTCCGGCCGAAGATTACCGCAAAGTTTGGAACCTTGCCAAGAAATATCATGCGCGCATTGACTTCAATACACCGCGCATTGTCCGCGGCAGTGAACAGCCGGCACTTGAAACGCTTCTCAAAGCGTGGGAAGAGTTCCCGCCCGATGCCGTTCATGTTCATAACATCGGTACGATGGCTCTCGTTCGGCGTCAGGGGAATTTCCCGATCCATGCCGATTATTCGCTGATTTCCTATAATAAACTGACACTGGACTTTCTGCGGGATTACGGCGCGTCCGAAGCGACGCTTTCGCCGGAATTGACACTCGCACAGATCGCGGAACTGCAGTCACAGACGGATTTGCCGCTGACCTGCATTGTCAACGGCCGACTCGAACTCATGGTATCGGAATACTGTGTCATGGGGAGTTTCCTCGGCGGTGTCGGCGAAGGTCTCTGCAGCATGCCGTGTGTCAAAGGTTCGTATGCACTCAAAGACCGCAAGGATTATACATTCCCGCTCGTCACGGACCAGTTCTGCCGCATGCACATCCTGAACAGCAAAGTGCTCTCGATGCTCCCGTATGCCGCAAAACTCCGCGATGACGGTATCGCGCTCCGCATCGAAGGCAAATCCTATACGAAGGACGAACTGCGCCACTGGACATCCGCATTCCGCCATGCACTTGTCATGAAACGCACGGATACGGAAGAAGCGCAGGAAATCATTGCAGCGTATGAAGGCAGGGATATCACGCGCGGACATTTCTTCCGCAAGGTACTCTGATAAAGGGGTTTTTATGAAACAGGAAACAAAACGCGTTTTAGAATATGACAAAATCCGCACGATGATTGCCGGTTTTGCGGGCTCCGTTCTCGGACGCGAAGAAGCGGAACACCTCGAACCCGTCAGCGAGTTCGAGGAAGTTGACGCGCGTCTGCGTCAGACGACGGAAGCCGTGACGATTCTTTCGGCTTCGGCGCCGCCTCTCGGAGGCATTTTTGACATTCGCCCCGCGCTCAAAAAAGTATCGATGGGCTCTGTTCTTGACCCGGATGAACTCGTCAATATCATGAGCACGATGTATGCGATGCGTTCCGTCAAACATTTCTTCCGCGACCTTGCACTCGAGGCGCCGATTCTCAAGGAATGGGCGCGCGGCATCGAGATCCTCGGTCAGCTCGAACGCCGACTCGACAACACGATTGACGAGCACGGCGAAATCCGCGAAACGGCGAGTGTCGAACTCCAGCGGATCCGCCGCGAGCACCGCAGTGCCCAGTCACGCATCAAGGAGCGTATGAATTCCGCGCTGCACAATACGGAGTTCCAGAAATATTTCCAGGATGCGATCATTACGATCCGCGACAATCGCTACGTTATTCCCGTTAAGCAGGAATACCGTTCCCGTTTTCCGGGCATCGTACATGACCAGTCGGCGACGGGATCGACGCTCTTCATCGAGCCGATGGCTGTCGTCGAGTTGAATAATGACGTCAAACAGTTGTCCCTTGCCGAGCAGCAGGAAATTCAGCGTATTTTGCGCGCGGTTTCGCAGGAAATCGGACGGAACAGCGCGGTGCTGCGGGAAAACTGCGCCGTTCTCGCGCAGATTGACTTTACGTTTGCCAAGGCGAAACTCGCCGAATCGATGAACGCGACGTGCCCGCAGATTAATGAAGAAGGGCGTACAAAACTCGTCAAGGCGCGTCATCCGCTCATTGCGGCTGATCGTGTCGTTCCGATTGACATTTATCTCGGCGACGGTTACCGCATGCTCCTTGTCACGGGACCGAATACGGGCGGTAAAACCGTCAGTATGAAAACACTCGGGCTCCTCGTCCTCATGGCGCAGTCCGGTTGTTACCTGCCGGTTGATCAGGGCTCCGAGATTTCCGTTTATCGAAACGTTTATGTTGACATCGGTGACGAGCAGAGCATCGAGCAAAGCCTTTCGACGTTTTCGGCGCATATGAAAAATATTGTTGCGATCCTGCAGGCGGTCGAATCGGAAGACCTGCTTCTCCTCGACGAACTCGGCGCCGGAACGGATCCGGAAGAAGGCGCGGCGCTCGCGATGTCCATCCTTGAACGGATTTTGCAGGTCGGGGCGAGTACGATGGCAACGACGCATTATTCCGATCTCAAAACGTTCGCCTATACGCGCGAAGGGATCGAGAACGCCTGCGTTGAATTTGACATTAAGACCCTGCGTCCGACATACCGTCTCCTCATCGGCACGCCGGGGGCGAGTAACGCGTTTGCGATCAGTAAACGTCTCGGTTTGCCGCAATCGGTCATTTTGCGTGCGCAGCAGCTCGTCCGCGAAGATCACGCGCAGTTCGAACACGTCATCAACGCCCTTGAAAACGAGAAAATGATGTACGAACAGCGCAATGCTGATATTCAGGAACGTCAACAGCGCGTGACGCAAATGGAGCTGCGCATCCGCGAAATGAAGGACGAACTCGCGAAGAAGAAAGGCGAGATGATCCGCAAGGCACGCGAACAAAGTGCCGCGATGGTTCGCCGTACACGCCGCGAGTCCGAGGAGATCATCGAAAAACTCAAAGAGCAGTACGACGATCAGGGCGTGCGCCGGCGTCAACAGGCGATTCAGGAAGCGCGTCAAAAGCTCAACGAAGCGTACGCGAACTCGCGCCCCGGCATCATGGCCGAAAAAGGCGTCGGCAAGCCGCTTGACCTCAAGTCCCTGCAGGTCGGTGATATCGTTTACGTCAAAACACTCGCCGAAAAAGGTGCAGTCGTTGAGATCCGC
>CACXCC010000089.1 GCA_902766015.1 uncultured Veillonellaceae bacterium | reverse complement strand
GAGGCGAACCCGGATATTATCCTCAGTGTGACGGATACGACGGACGGTGATACGATGCGGGCTTTGCAGGCCGGTATCTGTGATTATGCTATGGTCAACGGGCCGTTTGACGAGCAGATTTTTCAGGGGACACCGCTCTTTCCGATTCGTTACTGCTTGCGTGCGCACAAGGATCATCCGTTGGCGAAGAAAGATAAAGCGACATTTGCCGATCTTGACGGGGAAACCGTGGTCGGTAAAGGTCGCTCGTATCTTTGTTTTCGCCGGAAGATTGACACTTACGCGTTCGGGAGGGGCGTTCGTTTGCAGATTTTGGCAGAGACGTCTGACGAAAGTATTTTGACGTCAATCGCAGTGCGGCAGAAGGCCGTGATTCTCGAGTACGATTATACGGCGAAGCTGTTTCCGCATCCGGATCTCGTGACAGTACCGTTTATGATTGACACGGAAGGAGAGACGGTCTTTTTGGTGACGCGGAAGGATGCGGTGCCTTCACACAGTGCGCGGGTGTTTCGGCGGTTTTTGACGGATTATTCGGCTTCCGTTAAAGGGAAATTCTAAGGCGTGAGCAGGGATGTCGAATCGGCCTAAAAGCTGCGGTTACAAAAATTGCATGTTCGCCTAATATAGTCGCCTGCGGCAAACCGCTACGCTTAAACACCGCAGGCTCCGTGCGAAAATGCAATTTTTGCTTACGCCTTATGCAGAACGGCCGATTCGACGTCCCTGGTCACTTACGTTTCGGTTTGGGAAGGATGCATCATATGGTCATTTTTTGATCTTATGTAAGGCAAGGTAAATATGCCCGAGGAGGAAGAAGAGGACGCCGGCTGTGATGAGGAAAGCGGAAATCGGGATTGCAGCGTGCTGCCAGTTCGTTTCGCCGTAGGTAATTGTGCCGGCGATGTTCATGAGGAAAAGGAACAAGAAGGCTTTGAGGCGGTAGAGGCGCTGTATTTTGCCGAGCCGGCGGAGTGTCAGGGTGAACATGGAGGCGCCGAAAGCCTGAAAAACGCTGAACAGCAGGATGTGTACGAAAGTAAGTAAGTAAGACATAAGGCTCCTTTCTGTCGATGATTTGACGTGTTTGACGGTCACTGACGCGGACTGCAAAAAAATTTGCAAGCGGGAATTGACGTGTCAAATGCTGTCAGATCAGAGGTTGTTAATTGCGTACATGGCGGCGGCGGCCTGTCCAAGGCAGATGCCGCCGTCGTTCGGCGGGATGAGGCGGTGACGGAGAACCGTGAAGCCGCGTGCTTTGAGGGATCCGGTGACGAGGTGCAGGAGAAGGGTGTTTTGGAAGACGCCGCCTGAAAGTGCGGCGGTCGAAAGTCCCGTTCCCCTGCGCGCCTGTTCACAACCCGCAACGATTGCGGCGGCGAGTTTTGCGTGGAAAAGCCAAGCGAGTGCACCGGTGTCTTCGCCTGCGAGGTGAAGATCAAGAAGTTCGCGGAACATGGCTTTTGTCGGCAGGAGGAAGCGTCCGTCATCTGACGTCAAAAGCGCAGGGAGCGACGGCATATCCGCTGAATGGGTATTTCCCCAGTCGTCGGCGGCAAACTGCAGGAACATCGCGGCTTCGCCTTCAAATGTCGAACGCGTGCGGATACCGAGAAGGGCGCTGACGCCGTCAAAAAGGCGTCCCGCACTCGTTGACGTGATGCAGTTGACCTGATGCGTGAACATGAACTGCAGGCCGTTAAATTCCCGATCGGTGCAGAGTTGCAGTCGGTCGGCCGTTTTCTTTGCCTGTTCAGGGCCTTCGAGCGCGAAGAGGAACGCAAGCGCGATACGCCAGCCTTCCGTTGACGATTTGTCACCGCCGGCCTGAAGGAACGGTTCAAGCGAGCCGAGACGCGTAAAACCGGCATAGTCCGCGCGCAAAATTTCGCCGCCCCAGATCGTGCCGTCCGTCCCGTAACCCGTGCCGTCGAACGAAACGCCGATGACGGGTTCGTGACAGTCATTTTCGGCGAGACAGGACACGATATGCGCGTAATGATGCTGTACGGGGAAAACGGGCAGTCCGAGTCCGCGTGCGACTTGGGCCGTATGATAACGCGGATGCAGGTCGCAGGAAACGATTGACGGCTGCGTTTCGAGGAGCGTTTCCATCCGCGTGACGGATTCACGCAGCGCTTTGATCGTGCGCACGTCACTCATGTCACCGACATAGGATGACGGATAAAAGAGACTGCCGTGTCCGAGGCAGAATGTGTTTTTGAGTTCGCCGCCGATGCCGAGGACTTCGCCTTTCCAATCGGATTTGACGAAAACGGGGAGAGGCGCAAAACCGCGGCTGCGGCGAATCATATACGGTTCGCCGGCCGCAAAATCCATGACGGAATCGTCGGAACGGATGAGGATCGGGCGGTTGTGCGAGAGAATCGTATCGGTAAAGCCCGTGAGGTTTTCGCGTGCGTCATCGTCATTGCGGCAAATCGGCGCACCGCTCGGATTGCCGCTTGTCATGATGAGCGCGTCGGGCATGTTGACGTCATCGACGGGATACGTAAAGAGCAGCATTTGCACGGGAGCATAGGGGAGCATGACGCCGAGAGACGGCGCGCCGGGTGCGGCCGACGGGGCGATTTTGCCGCCCGGTTTCTTTTTGAGGAGCAGGATCGGTTTTTGATGGCCGAGGATGATCTCTTTTTCGTGCGGTTCGACGATGCATTCGCGCGTCACGACGTCAAAATCCCGCAGCATGACGGCAAACGGTTTGACGGGACGGTGTTTGAGTGTACGCAGGCGGGAAACGGCCGTTTCGTTTGTCGCATCACAGCAGAGATGAAAACCGCCGATGCCTTTGATCGCGGCGATTCCGCCCTCGGCGATCGTACGGCGTACGCGGGTAATCGCTTCCTGTCCGCGAACAGAGGGATCTTCGAGTAAATAAACTTCGGGTCCGCAATCGTTACAGCAGACGGGCTGCGCGTCATAGCGCCGTGTCGCGGGATTTTCGTATTCCGCGCGGCATTCCGGGCACATCGGGAACGCCTTCATACTCGTGCGTTCGCGGTCGTACGGCATCGCGTCCATGATCGTCAGGCGAGGTCCGCAGGCCGTACAGTTGATAAACGGATGCAGATAACGGCGGTTTTTCGGGTCAAACAGTTCGGCGCGGCACGTGTCACACGTCGCGATATCCGGTGACACGAAAATATCGCCGCGTTCGCGGTGGCTTTCGATGATCTGAAAATCGGTATAGCACTCCGGCTTCGTTAACCGTTCCGTTTCGACTTTCAGCACGGCGGCGCGCTCGGGCGGGCGGCGTTCGATCGCGTCAAAAAAGGCGCGCAGACTGTTTTCTGTACCCTGTGCCCAGATTTCGACGAACGGTCCTTTATTGCAGACGCTGCCCAGAATCCCGTGCGTTGCGGCAAGGCGGCTGACGAAAGGTCGGAACCCGACACCCTGGACGATACCGTAGACGCGGCTGTGGTAAAGCGGCATAAATTGAACTTCCTTCCTATTTTTATTTCTGATTTTGACATCAGCTTCCGTCAGCTTTGGTTCGTTTCTGCCGCGGATGAGCTGAAAAGTGTTCTCATGTTACCATTATAACGGTTCTATCCCGCTCTGACCAGTACCAAAGCCAACACTTCGGGACAAAAACAAGTTTCTCATGTGTTGGGTGTCTTTACAGAAAACTTTGCATCGACATATTGAACATGATATAATGCAGGTAAAATGTCACTGTAATATTCAGATAAATACAAGTAATCTGTGGTGATAGCGGCTCTGCCGCGAGGATGAGGAGTGGAGAAATGATGACACATACGCAGTTTGACAAGCGTAATATTTCCATGATGATGGATTTTTACGAAATGACGATGGCCAACGGCTATTTCCAGGACCACGATCAGGAAACGAAGGTTGCTTTTGACGTGTTCTACCGCGCCAATCCGGACGAAGGCGGTTTTGCGATTTTCGCCGGTCTCGAGCAGATCATCGAGTACGTCGAAAACATGTCGTTCTCGGATGAAGATGTCGAGTATTTCCGCGCGCAGCACATGTTCTCGGATGATTTCCTCGAATATCTGCGCAACTTCCGTTTCCGCGGCGATATCTACGCGATGCCGGAAGGTACGGTCATGTATCCGAACGAACCGATTTTGACGGTTGTCGCACCGCTCGTTGACGCTCAGCTCGTCGAGACGGCAATTCTCGCACAGGTCAATCATCAGTCTCTGATCGCGACAAAATCCAGCCGCATTGTCCGCGCTGCAAACGGCCGTGCCGTTTCGGACTTCGGTGCACGCCGCGCACACAATATGGATGCGGCGACATACGGTGCCCGCGCGGCTTACATCGGCGGCGTTGTCGGCACGGCAACGGTTTCCGCAGGTCAGATGTTTGACATTCCGGTCTCCGGCACGATGGCACACAGCTGGGTTATGTTCTTTGACAACGAATATGACGCATTCAAGAAATACGCCGAAACGTATCCGGATGCGACGGTACTCCTCATTGACACGTATGACGTCATGCATTCGGGCCTGCCGAACGCAATCCGTACAGCGCACGAAGTTCTCGAACCGATGGGCAAACGCCTTGCCGGTATCCGTATCGATTCCGGCGACCTTGCCTACCTGTCGAAGAAAATCCGCCGCGCGCTTGACGCCGAGGGACTGCAGGACTGCAAAGTCGTCGTGTCAAACAGCCTCGACGAATTCACAATTACGTCGCTGTTGAATCAGGGCGCCTGCATTGACAGTTTCGGCGTCGGTGAACGCCTCATTACGGCCAAATCGGAACCGGTTTTCGGCGCCGTTTACAAACTTTGCGCCGTCGGCCGTGACGGCAAGTTCGTGCCGCGTATCAAAGTTTCGGAGAATGTCGAGAAGATCACGAATCCGGGACTCAAAGACGTATACCGTGTCTATGACGAAAACGGTCACGCCGTTGCCGATATGATCGCTGTTTTCGGTGAACCGGTTGACGAAAAAGCCCCGTTCCGTTATGTCGATCCGCGCAAACCTTGGAAAAACCGTTCGTTTGAAAACATGACGATTAAACCGCTGCGCCGCCTCTACGTCAAAGACGGCAAACGCACGCAGGATCTGCCGAAACTCGCGGAGATCCGTGCTTATGTTCAGAAACAGCTCAAAGACGAAATCTGGGTCGAGGAACAGCGTTTCGAAAATCCGCACCGTCATTATCTTGACATGACGCCGTCTTATTACGAACTCAAGATGGGCCTGCTCGACGAGACGAAACGCGAGCACAGCTGATAAGGGGGCATTCCCATGCTTACGGGTAAAACGGTCAATCTCGGCGTCATCGGCTGGCCGATCGCGCATTCGCTGTCGCCGGTTTTGCAGAACGAAGCGATCGCAAAAGCCGGAATTGACTATGTTTATACGGCTTTACCGGTTAAACCCGAGGATCTTGCCGCAGCCGTCAAAGGACTTCGCGCGTTGCAATTCCGCGGTTTTAACGTGACGATTCCGCACAAGTCAACGATCATGCCGCTTCTCGATGAGATCGACGAAGATGCGCGGCGTATCGGAGCCGTTAATACGGTTGTCAACCATGACGGTCATCTGAAAGGGTATAATACGGATGTCACAGGATTTATCGGCGCACTTCTTGCCAACGGATTTAACCCGAAAGGCAAGAACGCCGTCATTCTCGGTGCGGGCGGAGCGGCTCACGCCGTCGTTTGGGGACTCATCAAAGCCGGCGTTACGAGTCTCACTATCGGTGTCCGCAATCCGCAAAAGGCGCAGTCTCTTGTCGAACGGTTTGCTGACGTCATGTCCATTCGCGTCTTCCATTGGGGCGACCCGGCTTTTGTGCCGTTTTTGCAGCAGACGGATCTCATTGTCAACACGACGCCGCTCGGTATGACACCGAATACGAACGCGACACCGCCGGTCGATTGGAGTCAGGTCAAAGAAAGCGCGTTCGTCTATGACATCATTTACACGCCGGCTCTGACGCGTTTCCTCGTTGACGCACTCCGTCACGGGCACTCTGTTCTCAACGGTGAAGCGATGCTCATCGGTCAGGGAGCCGCGGCTTTAAAACGTTGGACCGGGATCGAGCCGGACGCTGAAGCCATGACGAAAGCACTTCATTCATGGCTGACGACAACACATTGACATGATTTTGACAGAAAAGCAGTTTCTGCTCCGGCAGGGACTGCTTTTCTTTGTCATTCCGGGTTTTTTATGGTATGATATGAAAGATGTAGTGTCTAAATCACGAAACAGATCAAGGTTGGAGGTTTTTAGTTGGCAGCGATTACCTATGAGTTAATAAAACAGGATGAACACACCGGAGCACGAGCGGGGATTATTCATACGCCGCACGGAAGTTTCCCGACACCGATCTTTATGCCGGTGGGAACACAGGCATCGGTCAAAGGGGTATCGCCGGATGAACTGAAAGATCTCGGCGCAGGTATCATTTTAAGTAATACTTATCATTTGTTCCTGCGTCCCGGCGTTGATCTGATCCGCGAAGCGGGGGGACTGCACAAATTCATGCATTGGGACCGCGCGATCCTCACGGACAGCGGCGGATTTCAGGTGTTCAGTCTCGGCGATCTGCGCAAAATTACAGAGGAAGGTGTCACATTCCGTTCACATCTTGACGGCTCGAAGAAATTCCTGTCGCCGGAAGTGTCGATGCAGGTGCAGATGGGACTCGGATCGGATATCGTCATGGCATTTGACGAATGCGTGCCGTATCCGGCCGATTACAACTACGCCAAACAGTCGACGGAACGTACACTTCGCTGGGCCAAGCGCTGCAAAGATACGATGACGTCACCGAATCAGGGACTGTTCGGTATCGTGCAGGGCGGCATGTACAAAGATCTGCGTAAATGGCACGCGCAGGAGATGGTCAATCTCGATTTTCCGGGATATGCCGTCGGCGGATTGAGTGTCGGCGAGCCGAAAGATCTCATGTATGAGATGCTCGAATATTCGACGTCACTTTTGCCGCAGGATAAACCGCGTTATCTCATGGGAGTCGGTACACCGGATCATCTCGTTGAAGGCGTGGCGCGCGGTATTGACATGTTTGACTGTGTTTATCCGACTCGCGTTGCGCGCAACGGTATGGCGATGACCTGGACGGGACGCCTCGTGATGAAAAATGCGGCGTTTACGCACGATCATCATGTCCTCGAGGAAGGATGCGGCTGTTATGCGTGCCGCAACGGATATACACGCGCGTACATCCGTCATCTGGTCCGTGCCGGCGAGATTTTCGGTTTGCGCCTGCTTTCGCTGCACAATCTCTGGTTTCTGGAGGAATTTGTGCGCCGCATGCGTCAGTCAATTATTGACGGCCGTTTCGGTGAGTTCCGCAGTGATTTCCTGGCAAACTACCATCCGAAAGGCTGAAATTTTATCTTATTTAAGGAGTGTTAAAACATGGATGCAGCACTGGGGACCTGGGGTCCTATTATTGTCATGGTCGCGATTTTCTATTTTCTGCTTTACCGCCCGCAGAAAAAGGCGCAGCAGCGTCGTCGCGAAATGCTGGAAAGTTTAAAAGTCGGCAATGAGGTCATTACGGCCGGCGGAATTTACGGCACGCTTGTCGCCGTCCGCGAAAAAGACGTAACGCTCAAAGTCGCCGAGCATGTTGACATCACGGTCGCACGTTCCTCGATTTCGACGAACATCACGGCGCAGAAATCTCTGGACGAGGGCAAATAATATGACAGCAGATGCCGGACTGAAAGCCGAAAAACGCGTTTTGCGCGCCGCGATGCTCGAAAAACGCGCGTCACTGACGTCAAAAGACCGCAAGGCTTATGCCAAAGCCTGGAAACAGCGTTTCTTCGAAGAACCCGCCGTCCAGCATGCAAAAATCATCTTCGCATATGCGACGATGCCGGAAGAAGTGCCGCTCGACGGACTCATGGAAGAAGCACTCGAACTCGGCAAGCGCGTCTGTGTCCCGTATATTACGGGGAAAGGTACGATGGAAGCCGTCGAATTAACGTCGCTTTCGGATCTTGAACCGGGAGTGTTCGGCATCCGCACCGTCAAAAATGCGGCGGAGCATATCGTGCCGCCGGAAGATCTCGACCTCATCATCGTGCCGGGAGCGGCATTTTCGCCGGAAGGCATACGTCTCGGACTCGGCGGCGGATATTACGACCGTTATCTGCCGCGGGCGGCACAGGCTTATCGATTGGTTCTCGCCTGCGATTGGCAGATTGTGCCGGAAGTGCCGCATGCACCGCACGATCAGTTGGTTGACAGCATTTTGACGGAAAAGCAGTTTATCTGCTGTCCCGCCCGCTGACACGGAGAGGTGAGCAGAATGGAAGTCAAAATCGGTTTAACAAAAACGTCGAAATACGCGATGGAAGTCTGCGGCGATACGTGCGACTTCGTCGAGCGTCCGTACGGCGGCTTGACGGTCATTATCGCTGACGGTCAGGGCAACGGCCTCGGAGCCCATCACACGAGCACGATGGTTGTCAATAAGGCAGTCTCGATGATCTCAGACGGTGCACGCGACGGTGCCGTTATGCGCGCGACACATGATCATCTCTATGCGATGAAGGATCATAAAGTCTCCTGCACGCTGACGATGATCAGCGCCGATCTCGAGTCGGAAACGCTTGTCATCAGCCGCAATACGAATTGTCCCGTCATTGTCAAAACAGACGAATACGAAACGGTCTACGACGAAGAAGTCAATCCGATCGGCGTTCACCGTCACACGAAACCGCGTATGTACGAAGTGCCGATGACGCCGGGCATGATCGTCGTGTCATATACTGACGGCATTGCCCATGCCGGACGCAAACGCACCGGCAAAGAGGCGGATTTCAATCATATCATGGATATTATCCGCGACAATACGGCAGACGACGCGGCGTATATCGCCAAGAGCATTATGGATTATGCCCTGACACTCGATCAGGATAAAGCCGGTGATGACATGACGGTTGTCGTTCTCGGCATCACCGAGGGATCGTCATCTTCGCTGCGCATTGCACAGTATCAGGCTGTTTATCCGTTTTGACGCGGAATTTCATATGGAGGCGTAAAATCATTGAACATTGCTATCGTAGGAGTATGTGCTTCCGGTAAATCGACACTGGCAGCCGGCCTTCGTCAGGCAGGTTTCAATGCCTATACCATAGCGCAGGAACATTCCTGTATCCATAAATTTTGGCAAAAACATCATCCGGATGTACTTGTCATGATCGATGCCACGATGCCCGCGATTCGTAAACGCCGCATCGTCCCGTGGGGCGAAGAACGTTTGCGCGTTCAGCATCGCCGTCTCGCTGACGCGAGAGCCCATGCCGATCTCTATATCCAAACGGACGAACTTGACGCGTCAGCCGTACGCGAACGCGTCATTTCGTTTTTGACGGATTGGCAGAAGCATCATGACAAAACCGTAGCAGAAAGGGTTGAAACTGTTGCAGAAAAATAGTCTCTTGAAGCTGGTCGCCTGCATTGTGGCAACGGTCGGGATTTTCCTGGCTTTCGTGCAGCCGCTGGCAAATTCTATTCGTCAGGGCCTTGACCTTCAGGGCGGTACGCATGTCGTCCTCGAAGCCGAGGATACGGATATCGCCAAAGTCAACGATGATGCGATGAACCGTGTTGTCACGATCATGGAAAAACGTGTCAACGCACTCGGCCTGACGGAACCGATTATTCAGCGCGAAGGCGCACGCCGCGTTATTATCGAGCTCCCGGGTGTCAAAGACCCGGATGCCGCGATCAAGACGATCGGTAAAACCGCTTTACTCGAATTTAAAGATGAGGAAGGCAATACGGTGTTGACCGGTACCGACCTCAAAGATGCTCAGGCCTCGACGAATCAGCAGACGGGTCAGAATGTCGTCAATCTCGAATTCAGTGACGAAGGCGCGAAAAAGTTCGGCGACCTGACGACGAAAAACGTCGGCCGTACGATTGCTATCCTGCTCGACGGCGAAGTCTTGACAGCGCCGAATGTCCGTGAACCGATCCTCGGCGGTAAAGCTGAGATTACGGGTCAGAAAACACTCGAAGAGGCGCAGAACCTCGCTGTCGTCCTCCGAAGCGGCGCTCTCCCGGTCAAAGTCAATATCATCGAAACGCGTACGGTCGGCCCGACGCTCGGTCAGGACTCCAAGGATAAATCCGAGTTCGCCTTTGCTGTCGGTCTCGGCGCCGTTCTCGTGTTCATGATTCTGTTTTATCGTTTGTCCGGTTTCATTGCCGACATCGCCCTTATGGCGTACACGATGATGCTTCTCGGTGCACTTTATCTGCTTGACGCGACATTGACCCTGCCGGGTGTTGCCGGTATTATCCTGTCCATCGGTATGGCCGTCGACGCCAACGTCCTGATTTTCGAGCACTTTAAAGAAGAATATCAGATTCAGGGCAAGACGCTGCGTCTTTCGATGGATGCGGGCTTTAAACGTGCGTTCACGACGATTTTCGACTCGAACATCACAACGATCATCGCCGCCGCCGTCCTTTTCTTCCTCGGCACCGGTACGATTCGCGGTTTCGCGATCACGCTCGGTCTCGGTACTTTGCTCTCGATGTTTACGGCCATTACGCTGACGCGTTTCATGTTGAAGCTGATGATTGAATCGAAGATCTTTACGTCACCGGGTGCTTACGGCGCCAACGGCTATATGCTTTGGAAAAAGGAGGGGAAGAAACATGCCTAAATTTGACATTGTCGGGCACAAGAAGATCTGGTTTGCGATCTCTCTCCTGGTTATCATTCCGGGCATCATCTGCATGTTTGTGCGCGGGTTCAACTTCGGCATCGACTTCACGGGCGGTACAATTATCGACTTGAAGTTCGATCGTCCGGTTGCGATCGCGGAAGTCCGTACAAGCCTTGCACGTTATAATCTCGAAGGCAGTACGATCCAGCTTTCCGGTCAGGACAGCGGCGTCGAAACGTCGGAGAACGTCATGATCCGTACGACGGACCTCGAAGAGGAACAGCGTAAAGAAGTCATGAGTTCCCTGAAATCCGATGTCGGCGATTATACCGTTCTGCGTGAGGAGAAAGTCGGCGCAACAATCGGCGGCGAACTCATCACGAACGCCGTGCTCGCACTTGTCGTTTCGTGGGTGCTCATCATTGCGTATGTCGCTTACCGGTTCGAGTTCCGTTTCGGTATTGCCGCAGTGCTCGCGCTCATTCACGATATTTTGATTGTTCTTGCAGTGTTCTCGTTTACCCAGCGTCCGGTCGACTCGTCGTTTATCGCGGCTCTTCTGACGATCGTCGGTTATTCGATCAACGATACGATCGTTATTTTCGACCGTATCCGCGAGAATCTCAAACTGCATTTCGGCCGCAACGGCGATATCAATGAGCTCGTCAACCGTTCGATTTTCCAGACGTTGACGCGTTCGCTGTATACCGTCTTTACGGTTATGTTTACGACGGCAGCGCTCTTCTTCTTCGGCGGTGACACGACGAAGGACTTCGCGTTTGCACTTCTCGTCGGCTTCGGCAGCGGCTGCTATTCGTCGATCTTTATCGCGAGCCCGCTTTGGGTTACGTTCCGCAATTGGTCGGAAAAGAAGAGACATCAGCCGAAAGCAGCAGCAGCGAAATAATACGGCACGGATTTACGGGGCCTGCAGCGGCAGGCTCCGTTTTCTTTACGGAAACGGAGGATTGTTATGATAAAACGCTGGCGTCATTATGAAGCGGTGCGGGATGTCGATGACTTTGCACGGAAAGCCGGTGTACCGCGCCTGATCGCCGAGATGCTCGAACATCGCGGAATCCGCACGCCGGAAGAGGCGGAGGCTTTTTTGAATCCGGAAAAACAGCCGTTTCTCGATCCGTTCCTCATGCGGGACATGGATAAAGCCGCTGCGCGTATCAAAAAAGCTGTGGAACAGAAGGAAAAGATCGTCATTTACGGCGACTATGACGTTGACGGCATGAGTGCGACATCGCTGTTATTGCGTTTTTTGCGCAGTCTGCAGGCTGACGTGTCATTTTATATCCCCGATCGTCAAACGGAAGGTTACGGCTTCCATCTGCCCGCGCTTGAACGTCTGGCGTCAGAAGGAAAGCAGCTTCTTGTTTCCGTTGACTGCGGCATTTCGGCCGCAGACGAAGTGCGTGCGCTGCAGGGAAAGATGGATATTGTCGTCACGGATCATCATCTGCCGGGGCCGGAACTCCCGCCTGCCGTCGCCGTTGTCAATCCGCATCGCACGGATTGTCCGTATCCCGATAAGGACCTTGCCGGAGTAGGCGTCGCGTTTAAACTTTGCCAGGCTTTAAGTCAGGTCATTCGTCATGAGCCGTTTGACGCGGATCTCGAGCTCGTGACACTCGGAACGGTCGCCGATATCGTGCCGCTTCGCGGGGAAAACCGTCATATCGTCAAAGTCGGAGTGCAGCGCATGAAGGATTCACCGATTTGCGGCATTCGCG
>CACXCC010000088.1 GCA_902766015.1 uncultured Veillonellaceae bacterium | reverse complement strand
TAGAATGGATGTGATCCATAGTGATTGCTCCTTTGTTGATGATTTCTCCAAAACCATTTTAACATGAAGCTTCACTATGGATTTTTATTTTTTGATTAACTGTTCAAGTTCATTTTACAACTGACCGCTCCCGAAAATCCGGTGAATGAGCCGATACTCGAGGCCGCTCGTATCCTGCACCTCATCGATATGGATATACGAAAAGCGCCGCCGCCACCGTACCGCCGTTTCCTCATGACGCAGCAATTCATCCGCGCGCACGATAAGATCCGTAAAATCCAGCGCATGCATCTCATGAAGCCGCGCGTCATATTCTGCCGTCAGCGCCGCGCCGCGCCCGCACCACATAGCAAAAAACTGACTGTCAAACCGGTACTTGTCATCGATCGCCAGCGCGCGCACGCGTTCCTCATTTTCCTCAAGCAGCCGCGAAAGCGCCTTTTGATATCCCGCCGCGCCCTCCGTCGAGGGAATATCATACCGCGCCGCGGTTTCCTTCAGCTGCGTGACAAGAAGAAAGAGCGACGAAGGCAGCCACTCCGGCCCCGCAATCTCGCGCAAAAGCGCGCGGCAGTCCGTCTCGTCAAAAATCGTAAAATCCGCAAAAATATCATGGCGTTTCGCTTCCTGACGGATGACATCGTAGCAAAACCCGTGAAACGTCCGGATCACGACCGGCTCATTGGGATCGTCGAGCGTTTCCGCGATACGCACCTGCATCTCGCGGCAGGCCTTGTTCGTAAACGTCAGACAGAGGATCTCCTCCGGCATCGCCCGCTTTGCCGCAATGAGATTCGCGATCCGCACCGCAAGCGTCCCCGTTTTCCCCGTCCCCGCCGGCGCGAGCAGCAAAATATGGCGGTCAAACGTCTCCGCCGCACGCCGCTGTTCCGTATTGAGCTTCATCCGACCGTCCTCCTTCGCGTCATTTCCTTCATTATAGCAAAAGCCGCCCCATACAAAAAGCCCTCCCCGGTCATCCCGAGGAGGGCGTTGACGTCAAACGCACTTATTTGATATCCGAATGGCGCCCGTAAATCAGCGGGCGGCTGACGTTATTGATAAAGAAATTGACGAGCGGGCCCGTAAAGAACGCCGTAATAATCGTCCCGATGCTCACGATACTCCCGAGCATAAACCCGATCGCCGCCGCCGAAAAGTCGAGGCAGATACGCATATACTTAAACTGGAAAAACTTCCCTTTGTGCCCGTAATTGTCCTGCATAATCCAGCTGAACGCATCATACGGACCCATGCCGATATTCGACGCCATATAAAACGACACGCCGAAACACGAAATGACAATCCCGCCGCCCATGAGCAGCACACGCGTCATCAGATCGAGCTCCCCGCCGAAATACGGCTGCAGCAGCGCATAGAAAAAGTCACTCGCCATCCCGAGATAAAAGAGATAAATCAGCGTCCCGATATTGATATACCGGCGCCCGCAGAAAAACATCCAGACGAGGAACACCACGTTAAAAATCGTCATGCACGTACCGACCGACAGCCCCGTCACATTGCTGTAGCCGAGATTCATACACGTATACGGGTCATTGCCGAACAGCGCAAACCGCAGCGGATTGACCGCAAAACCCATAATCGTAATGCCGATAATCAGCGCAACCACACGCCGCTTCAGCAACGGGATCGACGCAACATACTCTTTCCAGTTCATACTATCCCCACTTCAAACCAAAATAAATCCGAAAGATATCTACCCACTGACGCCCATATTACTACGAAGCGTACGGATCTGTCCAGATGTCAAACGAAAAAACGGAAAAACCGCTCACTCCCGCCCGTAAATCAGCGGATGGCTGACATGATCGATGAGGAAATTGATCAGCGGACCCATGAAAAACGCCGTAATCATCGTCCCGATGCTCACGATACTGCCGAGCACATACCCGATGGCCGCCGACGACAGATCGAGGCAGACACGCAGATACTTGAACCGCCAGAACCCCTTGCCGCCCTTCGCGTCCTGGATAATCCAGCTGATCGCGTCATACGGCCCGATCCCGAGATTCGCATCCATATAAAACGCATCGCCGAGACTGCAAATGAAAATGCCGGCTGCCATCAACACAACGCGCATCGACAGCGTCAATGTCACATCGGGTCCCCAGAGCGGCGCGAGGATCCAATAAAACAGATCCGTCACCGAGCCGATCAGGAACAGATACACGAACGTCCCGATGCCGATATACTTGCGCCCGAAAATCAGCATCCCGATCATCATCACGATATTGTAGAGATTCGCACACATCCCGTACGATATCCCCGACACATTACTGAAGCCGAGGATCATACAGGACCACGGGTCATTGCCGAACATCGCAAACCGCAGCAGATCGATCGCCAGCGCGATCAGCACGATCCCGACGACACTGCCGAGCACCCGGTTTTTCAGCCGGGGGATTTCCATTACACGCGTTTTCCAGTCCATTGTCACAGCCTCCTTCGTCATTTGCCTTATCTTATTCCAAACCGATAGCAAATGTAAGGAAGCAAATCATAAAACTTTCTGTCCATCTGCACCGATTTGCTTTTATCCTTAAGACAAGAATACGGAAAGAACCGCAAAAAATCCAGTTCTTTCCGTTTACTGTACAGATTTCGATATAATTTGAACATGAAAAAGCACGAAAATGACAATCACAATGCAAACGACTGCACCGCAAGATGCACCCCGTCCGTTGAAAACACAACGGCCCCGTCCCGATCCGTCCGCAAAATCCGTGCGCCGGCCGAGCGGCAGCGCGAGACCACATCCGCTTTCGGATGCCCGAAGCCGTTGTCCCGGCCGACGCAGAATACCGCATAGGACGGTGCGACCTGACGGAGGAACGGATCTCCCGTTGACGTATTGGATCCGTGATGCCCTACTTTAAGGACGGTACTGCTGACGTCAATACCGGCGTCAAGCATCGCCTGTTCCTGCTCTTTAACGAGATCGCCGGTAAAAAGAAATGAGGCGCGACCGTACGTGACGCGGTAGACATTGGACACTTCGTTGCCTGTCAGGTCAACGCCCTCCGGCTTGTCCGGGCCGTAAAGGATCTCGATGCGTACGCCGTCGATTTCCCAGACGTCACCGGCGCGGCCTCGCGTCAATTTTTGAACGAGAGGATCGCCCTCGCCGAGCCGCATGCTGCGCGCGTAATCCGATCGATCCTCGGCAGCCGTAACAACGCGCCCGACCGGCATTTGACGAAGAACGGCGCCGCATCCGGCCGCGTGATCTTCATGCGCATGTGTTAAAAAAATGGCATCAAGTGAGCGGACACCGTAATGGCGTAGATATGGAACCGTCACACGTCCGCCGATGTCAAATCCGTCGCGCGTCCCGCCCGTGTCAAACAGAAACGCATGACCTTTCGGCGTCACCACGAGAGCCGCGTCCCCCTGACCGACATCAATGAAGTGAACCGTAAGCTGCGGCGGACGGAGCAGGGAAATAACCGTAAAAACGAAGACGCAGCACAAACTGACGCCGACAAACATGCTCCGGTATTTTCGCGTCAAATCAAAACACTGTTGACGCCGCTCCTCAGGCCATAACGGAAAACTCAGTAAAACATAAAACAGCACACTCGACACAAGTCCCGGTGTCGGAATCTGAACCTGACTGTACGGGAGCGCGGCAAGGACACGAGTCATTTCGCTGACGAGCCCCAAAAGCAGACTGTCGGCAAGAAATACGATCATACCGAGCGGAGGCAAAAGAAACGCCGCGATGCCGCCGAATAATCCGATGATAATCATGCCTTCAACAATCGGTACGACAATCAAGTTTGCCAAAAGCGAAGAGATTGACAACTGATTAAAATACCACGCGAGAACCGGCAACGTTGCGAGCTGCGCAGCTGTCGTAACGGCAAACCCCGCCGCAAGAACATCCGGCATTTTCAAGCGACAAAACAAGTTTCGCAGCGGCGGTCCCAAAAAGAGCAGTCCCGCTGTCGCCAAAAATGACAATTGAAAACTGATATGTCCGAGCAAAAGCGGCTGCCAAAGAAGCATAAAGAATCCCGTCAAAATCAGAAGCCGCCTGCTGTCATTTTCCCGTCCGAGTGCAAACGCGAGAAACGCGAGTCCGCCCATAACGCCGGAACGGATAACGGGCGGTACGAGTCCCGCGAGTACGCAGTAAAACGCAATGACAACAATCACAAAACCAGCTGCCACGCGCGACGGCAAATGAAGGAGCCGACAGAGAAGAGCCGTGACCGCCGCAAGAAGACTGACATGGGATCCGGAAACAGAAAGAATATGCACGATACCCGTCACCGTAAACGATTCCAGCAATTCTTCCTTAATCCCGTCATAACCGCCGAAAAGCATCGCAAAAATTGCCGCTGCATCCTCTTTCGACATGACCTGCTCCATCGATTCGCGGTAATGCGCACGCACATCGGAGGCGAAACGTTCAAGTACTGCCGTGTTCTCCACCGGTTTGACGTCAACACCGCTTTTCCCGGCTGACATGGTCGCCGTAATCCCGTCCGTACGCAAGAGAAGCGCCGTGTCAATTTGTCCCGGATTCCGATATCCGTGCGGCAAACGAACTTCGCCTGTCGCACGTACGCGGTCGCCGATCCGCGCTGTTTTGACCTTTTCCCCTGCCTTGGCACGAGCATACACCACAAGGTTCCCGCTCACGGGAGAAACCGAACCGTCAGTTCCGCGCACACGATCTGCCGCCACGACATAACGGAGTTTCGTACTGCCGTCTGAAGCCGTACTCCTGCGCACTTCACCGTCAACCGTTCCCTCGACCGTCACTTCCTGACCTGCCCGATGCGAAATATCCGTCGGCGACAAGTCAAAGGCTGCCGTGCCGCGCAAAATACCGAGTGCCAGGAAAAAGATGAGTACAGCCGGTATTGTCAATCGGTTCCCCGCGTGACAAATAACCGTACCGAACACAGCTACGCCGAAAAAAACCGCGACAGCGGCAAAAAGCGCCGTACTTTGTGGTAAAATGCCGGAAAAAACCGCAGCGATGCCGAGTGAAAGCGCCGCGAGCACACTGGTGAGAAACGCATCCGAATTGACTGTCATATAGCACCTCAGATACAGATCTTATCCTGCAGTTTTTGGAATTTCGCGTCACCGATGCCGCGGACTTTCTTCAAGTCTTCCGGCATCGAAAAGCCGCCATTTGCCTCGCGGTATTCGATGATCCGCTGTGCCATCGAAGGACCGACCCCCGGAAGCGTATCCAATTGTTTTGCATCTGCGGTGTTGATATTGACGAGTGCGCCGCCTGACATTGCCGCTTTTGACGATGACGCAGTTGACGTCATTCCGGATTGACCCCCCGGGGATCCGTCCGGATTTGCGGTCCCGACTGCCCCGGTTCCCGGTGCCGGTTTAACAGGAACGCGCAATTGCTGACCATCCTTTAAAACCATCGCGAGATTGACCTGATCGACGGCCGCTTCCGGTAAAAACCCGCCGCAGGCCTTGACCGCATCGCCGCCGCGCGCACCTTGTTGTAAATAAACAACACCGGGTTCGACGACAGCGCCCGTCACATAAACAGCAATTTCCGTTCGTTTTGACGCTTCTTTCCGGTTTTCTGCCGTTACGGGCGGTAACGTTTCCGGCTCCTCTTTCCCGGACAATCCGTAATATGTGCACCCCGCTGCAATCAGTCCGATCACCAACAACACCAACAACGATTTCTTTACTACCGGCATGAAAAATCCTCCTTAATTTGTCCGTTATGTATAGACTATCTTTTCATAATGGACAAATTCGCGAAAAATAAAAAATCTCCTGCCAACCGCAGAAGATTTTCTGATCTTTTATGAATTTTTTTGATCGCCCGTAGACATCATTCCTGCATCCGCAACTTCGCCAGCACAACCCTCCGCACCGACTCATCCAGCCGCGCTTGGCTGATCGTGCCGTTTTCGACCGCGTCCAGCAGGCCGAGGTAGACATCCGTTTCATGCGGGTATTCGTGACAGACCATGACGACGTCGGCGCCGGCGAGGACGGCCTGTACGCCGAGATCGCGGAACTCATGGTGACGCGAGACGGCCCCCATTTCGAGATCGTCGGTGATAACGAGCCCGTTATAGCCGAGCTCCCCGCGCAGGAAATCGGTCATGACGGCTTTGGAGAGGCTCGCGGGATTGTCGCGGTCGAGGGCGGGATAGTTGAGATGCGAGACGAGGACGAACCAGTCCGGGTCCGTGTCGCGCGCCATGACCTGACGGAACGGCACGAGGTCGGTCTGCAGGAGCGTTTCCTTTGACGCGTTGACGGACGAGATGTCCTGATGCGAGTCGACGGTGCCGCGCCCGATCCCCGGGAAATGTTTCAGCGCGTAGATTATATGACCGTCACGGTATCCCTGCGCGGCGGCATCGACGAACGCCGCCGCTGTTTTCGCGTCACCGCTGTACGATCGCGGATCCGTCGCGCTGACGTCAGCCACCGGCGCAAAGTTGACATTGACACCGAGCGCCCGGAGATCCCCGGCCGTTTTCGCCGCCTGTTCCCGCGCGGCCGTGACATCGCCGCTGCGTCCGATTTCCTGCTGCGACGGAGGCGCCGGGATAAAGGCTTTCCCGCGCACGACGCGTCCGCCCTCTTCGTCAATCCCGATAAAGAGCGGCACCTTTTCGCCCGCCTGCGCCTGCAGATCTGACGTGAGTTTCCGCGTCTGCTCCGCCGACTCGAGGTTCCGGTCAAAGAGGATGACGCCGCCCATATGATACTGATGCAGCATAAAGAGACTGTCGTCATTCACCTCAGTCCCCTGCACGCCGATCATCACGAGCTGCCCGACCTTCTCCGCCGTCGACATCCCCGCGACAATCTGATCCGCCCGCTCCTCAACCGTCAAAACCTTCTCCGGCGCCCCGGCATCCTTCGCCGCCGTCCCCCCGCACCCGGCGAGCATCGTCAAACACAACCCCGCCGCCGCCAAAACCGTCAAAACCCGACTCCGCATCCAAACCACTCCTTCAAACCGAACGTTATTTGCTACCAGTATATCACGGAAAAACCGCCGAACACAACGCAAAAACCGACCTCATATATAGACATAAAGGTCGGCCGTATTATGGTAACTACTTGTAAATAACTACTTTGGGATATATAATAAACACATGGATATAAATTTTGAAAAGTATGTTTTTGCAGATGTCAACCGGCCGGAGCGTCCGGATTGCTCGGTTGATGGATTCCTTTGCACGAACCCCGCCTTTCGGCGGGGCTTTTTTGTTCCCGAACTTTTTCGCGATCCCGCCTTTTATAAGGAAAACAAATAATCAAAATACCGATCCTTGAACGGCTTATACCCGCCCTTTGTCAGCGGAATCTCCTTATCCCCGACCTTCAGATGCGTCGTCTTGATATAGCAGATCTCCCGCTGATTCACGATATACCCCTTAATCGGGCTCACAAACTGACGCGGCGCGAGACTTTCGAGGTCCGCGAGCATCGCCGTCATCGTCTGACGCACCTCCACCGTCGAACCGTCCTTCAGATACAGCGTCAAAATATGACCGTTGCTCGCAATATACTGGATATCGTCGATCTGGACGACCCGGATGCCGCCCGCAATATGCAAAATCATCCGCCGGCTGCCGCGCAGGCGAATCCGTTCGAGCGCGCGATCCATCGCCGTATTGATCTGCTCCTGCGTAAACGGCTTCAAGATATAATGCGCAGCGTCCACGGCAAACGCATCGACCGCAAACTCGTCGCTTGACGTCAAAAAAATAATCTCACACGCCATCTTCTCCTGACGCATCTGCTCGGCAATATCCGTCCCGAGCATCCCCGGCATACAAATGTCCAAAAAAACAATATCAAACGGGCGATGCCGCTCGATGTCATCGATAAAATCAAACGCCTTGTCATAGAGCGTATAAACCGCGGACTCTCCGTTAATCCCGCAATACGTCTCGATAGCCATCTTAATCAGCCCGAGCTGATCCCGATCGTCATCACAAATCGCAATCCGCAGCATAACCCCACTTCCTTCCCGAAATCCTCGTTTCGCTTACCTATTTATTTTTATATAACAATCTTAAAACAATTCTACCGTATTTTTCATCCCGTGTCACAAAACGCATCTTTTTTTGTCGCAAAATACCCATCCCGAATTCATTTTCGAGATTTAAACATAACCGACGCCGCAAAACGGCGCAAAAAAGACGGCCGGCTTCTCGCCGGTCGTCTCCGTTTCCTTGTTCATTTAAATCTAATTCATATCGAATGAAAATTTAATTATTGTAGTACCACATGGCATCGCCGCACTTGCTTTCGCAGGCCGTGCGGAAGAATTCCCATGCAGACTTCGTCCAGCCCATATCGTAAATGTTCGGCTCGCCGAGCTCGTTCTGGTACGATGCGAGTGCGAGCGCCAGCATCGAATCGACGATGTAAACCTCATCGAAAATGCCCATCGACGAATAGTTTTCGACGAGCTCGCCGACGATCTCCGCGTTGCGTTCGTCGGACAGCGAGGAGATGATGTCGTACATGGCATCGCAGTATTCGATTGTGTCTTTTTTGTATTCATCCGGATTGCTGCGGACCTCCTCCGTCATCTGACGGATCTGGCTCAGCGACATAATGCGGATTCTTGCTGCGAGTAAGTCTTTCGTAAACATACATCATTCCCCCTTGAATATGTAACGATGTTAACACAGACTTACAGACATGTCAATTTGTATACACGTATTCTTCAAATTGTGTAAACAAATCACAAAAAAAGCACCCCTTTCGGAGTGCTTTTCGCGGTAATTACATCGTATTACTTTTGTTGGTTATTGTTGTATAAAACGCAGATCACAGAGCGTAGAAGTTGACGAGTTTCGCGTCAAAGATGCCGTCGACTTCTTTGACTTTGGCGAGCGTGTCAGCCTTGATGTCATTGTCAATCGTCAGGACCATGATGTTCGTGCCTTCGATGTCCGTTTTGCCGACCTGCATTGCCGAAATGTTGATGCCGGCGTCGCCGAGGATCGAGCCGACTTTACCGATGATGCCCGGGCGGTTGATATGCGGGCAGATGAGGATGCGCGCGTGCGGGTCAACGTCAACGCGGAAACCGTTGATCTCGACGATGCGGCCTTCGCGTCCGAAGAGCGTGCCTTCGACACTGACCTGTTTGCCGTCTGCCGTCGTGATTTTGACGGAAATGAGGTTGGCGTAGCTGACGGCGTTGCGGCTCTTGACTTCGGAGACTGTGATGCCGCGTTCCTTCGCGAGGCCCGGTGCGTTGACATAATTGACCGCTTCTTCGAGGACCGGATTCAGCATGCCTTTGAGTACGGCCGTCGTGATGAGACTCGTGCTGACGTCAGTGATTTCGCCGTTGTACGTGACTTCGACCGTCTGGATCGGGCCTGCGGCGAGCGAGCAGACCGTGCAGCCGAGGCGTTCCGCGAGTGTCAGATACGGTTCAATAACCTGCATGACCTGCGGGGAAACCGGGGCCATGTTGACGGCGGTTGCAACCGGTTCGCCGTGGAGCGCGGCGCGGATGCCTTTGGCAACGTCCATGGAAACGCCGATCTGTGCCTCAACGGTCGATGCGCCGAGATGCGGCGTCAGGAAAATGCCTTTGACACCGACGAGCGGATGACCTGCCGGGAGCGGTTCCTGCGTGAATACGTCGATGGCGGCTCCGGCGACGAGGCCCTGTTTGACGGCTTCGGCGAGGTCGGCTTCATTGATAATGCCGCCGCGTGCGCAGTTGACGAGGCGGACGCCTTTTTTCATCTTTTTCATTTCTTCCATGCCGATCATGCCGCGCGTCTCCGGCGTCAGCGGCATATGGACGGTGATGAAGTCCGATTCGCGGACGACTTCGTCAAGCGTGCAGACGCGTACGCCCATGGATTTGGCGCGCGCTTCATTAATATACGGGTCATAGGCGATGACGTTCATGTCAAATGCCTGGGCGCGTTTGGCAACGCCGCTGCCGATACGTCCGAAGCCGACGACACCGAGCGTTTTGCCGCGCAGTTCGACGCCGACGTACTGTTTGCGGTTCCATTCGCCGCGCTGTACCGTTTCGTTCGCGATCGGGATATTGCGCGCCATCGAAAGCATCATGGCCATCGTGTGCTCCGTTGCGGCGATCGTGTTGCCGCCCGGGGAATTGATGACGATAATGCCGCGTTTTGTCGCTGCCGGGATGTCAATGTTGTCGACGCCGACACCGGCGCGGCCGATGATTTTCAGTTTCGTTGCGCGCTCGATGACTTCGGCCGTGACTTTCGATGCCGAACGGACGATGAGTGCGTCAAATTCCGGGATAATTTCAAGCAATTCCTCGGCCGGCAGTTTGTTTTTGACTACGACCTCGAACTCCTGCTGTAAAAGCTCAATTCCTTTCGGCGAAATGCCGTCTGCTGCTAAAACTTTCATCCTAATCTCTCCCCAATCGAAAACTCCTGTCAATGTTTCCTTCGGTGCAGGAAAACCGGTACAAATAAAAAAGCCCCGCCCCCATTGGGACGAAGCATCAGTTCCGCGGTACCACCCAAGTGACGCACATGCGTCTCTCTGTCGCTGTATCGGGCTTACCCGTCTGACTCGTCGTCAGCCGCTCCCAGGCGGAACGTCCGTCACCTTCTACCGGCTCGCACCGCCCGCCGGTTCTCTTTGCGATAGGTCAAGGACGCTTCCTGTTCGTCGCGTTTCCTGTTTTCGTGCATACTGCCATTATAGTGCATCCGAAATTTATCGTCAAGCCCTTTTCGGAAGTACATTTGCAAATCTATGTAAGCCGCGGCGTCATTTCTTCCGCCTGTCGGCGACTCCTGTCCCGTTCCGGTGTGCAGGTGTGAAATTTTTCTCTTGCCATTCGCTATAGGGCGCGATAAAATGAAAGGAAAGCCATTGTCCGCAATATGCGGATTGTGACAGTTAAGGCAAGTAAATCATGGTATTGTCCATATAACAGGAGGTTTTTTCATGGAAGCAGATCGCGTTTATAATTTCAACCCGGGTCCGGGAACGCTGCCGCTTGACGTACTCAAGGAGGCACAGGCCGAGTTTTTGAACTTTAACCATACGGGTATGTCGATCCTCGAGATCAGCCACCGCGCACCGGCTTATGCGGCCGTTCACGCCCAGGCAAAAGCTGACATCAAGGAGCTCATGGGTCTCGGTGATGACTACGAAGTTCTCTTTATGACGGGCGGCGGCAGCACGCAGTTCGCACTCGTCCCGATGAACTTTGCCACGAAGGAGCATCCGGGTTCCTACGTCCTCTCCGGCAGCTTCGCCGAAAAGGCATACAAAGAAGCCGCGCATCTCGGTGTCGGCGAAATCATCGCCTCGAGCAAGGAAGGCGGCTACCGTCATGTTCCGACGCAGGATGAACTCCGGATTGACCCGAACGCGGCTTATGTCCATGTCTGCTACAACAACACGATTTACGGCACGGAGTATCATTACGTACCGGATACGAAAGGCGTTCCGCTGATCGCCGACATGTCCTCCGACATGCTCTCGCGCCCCGTTGACTTCAAAAAGTTTGACCTCATCTACGCCGGCGTCCAGAAAAACCTCGGCCCTGCGGGCGTTGTCCTCGTCGTCGCGAAGAAATCCTTCATCGAGAACAGCCCGGAGTCTCTCCCGACGATGTTCCGTTACAATACGTTCCTCAAAAAAGATTCGCTCTACAACACGCCGCCGGCATTCTGCATTTACATGGTCGGCAAAACGGCCGCATGGATCAAGGCTCAGGGCGGTCTTGCCGCGATGGAAAAACTCAACAAGAAAAAATCCGCTCTCGTCTATGATGTCATCGACAATTCGAACGGATTCTACCGCGGCCATGCAGAGCCGGCAAGCCGTTCGTTCATGAACGTCACGTTCCGTCTGCCGAGCGAAGAACTCGAGAAAAAATTCGTCGCCGAAGCCCTCGAACACGGCCTCAGCGGCGTGAAAGGACACCGCAGCGTCGGCGGCATGCGCACGTCTCTTTACAATGCGATGCCGTACGAAGGTGCTGTCGCCCTCGCCGACTTTATGGAGAAATTCCAGAAAGCCAACGCATAAAACCCCCGTTAAGCAAGTTTCAGAGGAGTGGTTCCAGTGATTAAAGATGCGATTAAAAAGATTGTTGACAAACAGGATTTGACGTACGACGAAGCCTACACCGTCATGAATGAGATCATGTCGGGCGAAACGACGGCAACGGAAAATGCCGCCTACCTCGCCGCACTGTCGACAAAGAGCGCAAAAGCCGAGACGATTGACGAAATCTCGGGCTCTGCGGCCGCGATGCGCGACCACGCGACAAAAGTTGAACATGACATGGATGTTCTTGATATTGTCGGCACGGGCGGCGATCATGCCCACAGCATCAACATTTCGACGACAGCGGCATTCATCATCGCCGCGGCCGGCATCAAAGTCGCGAAGCACGGCAACCGCGCCGCATCCTCGAAGTGCGGCACGGCAGACTGCCTCGAGGCGCTCGGTGTCAATATCCGACAGTCACCGGAAAAAGCCGTCGAAGAGCTCGAGAAGATCAATCTCTGTTTCCTCTTCGCTCAGCTTTACCACTCGTCCATGAAATATGTCGGCCCGATCCGCAAGGAGCTCGGTATCCGCACAGTCTTCAATATTCTCGGACCGCTGACGAATCCGGCGCATCCGACGCGTATGCTCCTCGGTGTTTATGACGAGTATCTCCTCGAGCCGGTCGCCAAAGTTATGGGCGCGCTCGGTGTCAAACGTGGTTTTGTCGTTTACGGTCAGGATTGCCTCGATGAGTTCTCGATGAGTGCCCCGACGAGCGTTTGCGAGTTCCGTGACGGCTGGTACCGCCGCTATACGGTCAAACCGGAGGATTTCGGTTTTATCCGCTGCACGAAAGCAGATATCCGCGGCGGTGACCCGGCCGAGAATGCCGAGATCACGGAAGGCATTCTGAACGGCGAGCAGGGTCCGAAGGCCGATATCGTCCTCCTCAACGCCGGCGCCGGTATTTACCTCGGCGGCAAGGCCGAGTCGATCGCCGAAGGAATTGAGGTTGCCCGCAAGCTCATCGCTTCGGGTGAGGCGCATAAGAAGCTCGAGGAGTTCAAGAAGCTGTCTCGGGCATGATCCTGTAAAAGTTACGCTTCTTAGGAAAAGGAGGGGCGGGGAGCCCGTTCTTTGCTAAAAGCTGCGGCTAAAAGGCGGTGAAAGGACGCGACTCCTGCCACCATGCTGCCGCTAAAAAAAATCCACTTTCGCTTAATGTAGTCGCCTGTCACCAAACCGCTGCGCTGAACAGGTGACAGGCTCCGGGCGAAAGTGGATTTTTTTCTTTACGCTTTATGCAGCGAGGCGGCAGGAGTCGCGCCCCTTCACCTTACGTTTGCTTTTTGACGCAAGGAACGGATTCTGTCCCCCTCTCTTTTCCCCGATACGTTTTCTTTTGACCTCAAAACCGAAACGTGAGGCAGACGACGGGAGCGCGGGCTTGACCCGGATTCCGTTGCAAGATAACCTGAGGGGGAGTGGCGCGGAGCCTGACACCTTGCTGCAAAAGGCGTTAAGAAAAAATTCCGTTTTCGCCTGTCGACTGAATTGTTTAAGCGAAGCGATTTGATTCAGTCGACTTTAATTAAGCGAAAACGGAATTTTTTTAGCCGCAGTGTGGGGTCAGGCTCCGCGCCACTCCCCCGTCTTTTAGCCGGCAGTGTAGGAAGGCGGGGCAGGCCCGCGCGTCCTCCGTCTGACGTCTCGAAGAAGTTATTTTTTCAGTTCGAACGTCGGCACATCCTCAATCGGTTCTGCCGAATGAAGAATATCCGACTCGAACATACGATTCCACGGGAACGTCACCTGAATGTAATCAAGCGACGTAATCGGCGGGAGATTGTCCTCGACAAAACGGGTCAAAAGCCGCGTCGAACGGTACGCGACAGCATCGTTCTTCGTGTCAAGGCTGCCGTAAACGCCGTCACCGCGGAGCCAGGTGAGCTGGCGGGCTACGGTGTTGCGGACGTTGGCTTGATAAGCCCAATCGTCAAGATAACGCGTGAGCAGCAGGTCATCGACGGCGTCGCTCGTCATATAATTCGTCAGCATACCCTCGCCGATGACAAAGCCTGAGCTGTTCGTCGGCGTATTCCAGCCCGCGTAGGCGCGAATCTTGAAGAGCAGACCGTAATTTTTCAGTTGCTCCATGAGCGCATTATCCGAACCGTTCGCGTACGCGATATCGGCGATCGCGACCGGATAGCCGCGGCTGACGTAATCATTCACGATATCGATGAAATACTTCGTTCCTTCGCGCGGCGTGCCGTTATTGGCGCGGTCATTGGCCTCGTACGTCTTGCCGTTCGGGTTCGTGTTGACCGTCAAAACGAGGTCGGCTTTTTCCGGCGAACGCACGGCCATGCCGCCCGCGGCGACAATCGCCGAGTTAATCGAATCACTGATCTTCTCATCGGAATACGACGGCACCGTATTCTCGCCGCGTCCCCAGTTGTAACGGACATAGACAAACGGCACATCACGGTGCAGATCGTTGACGGCACGCGTCAGCATCAGCATTCCGATTTCGTCGATACCGGCCATATTCTGGAACCGCGTTTTACCGAGATCCCTGCCGGCTTCCGTCAAATGACGGCTCTCGAGATGCGTCTGCGAATACGGCGCATTATCGTCGCGGCCGAGAACGAAATAATCAAACGTGTTGCCGCGCGTGAGATCGATCATGTATTCATTGGCCGCATAATTCTTATTGCGGCGCCCCATCCAGTCCTTGAGATCCTTTTGCGGGATCAGGCGCTGCAGGAAATCGTATTCCTTGCGTTCGCGGCGGCCGAGGCCTTCCATTTCCTCTTTGTCGCGCAGGACCGTGTAGCGGAAAATATCGGCACCGTAGTTGCGGTAATATCCCGGCTCCTCATGACCGGAAGCCTCGCCCGTACGCGGCGTGCGCATGATGGATCCGAAGACATAAAGCTTCGTTTTCGGGTTGTCCTTGCGCAGTTTCTTAAAGCGGCTCGCGCGCTCGAGGATTTCTTTCTGACTGTAATCGTGTTTGCGGGAACCGACGAGACTGCCGTAGAGCATCGAGTCCGACGAAATAACGGCGGCATCGGCATCCGGCGTATTCGTCTCGAGCCAGGACCAAAGCTCGTCCGGATTGCCGAGGCGGGTACGGTCACCGAGTACGTCATCCGGCGGCACCACGACATCGTAGCCCATCTTCTTGATGACTTCGACAGTCTGTTTATCGGAAATCGGCCGATTATCATGCGGCACGTAAACAATCTTCTCCACATGGTTTTCGTCCTTATGGCGGGCAAATGTCTGCTGCGGCATGACCGTCAACGAGACGGCAACAGCCAGCAGGACTGCCACGATACGTTTTTTCAAGCTGGATCAAGCCCCTTTCTTATTGTCAACTTTTGTCGACTTTCCCTCGGTCAATTGCGCAGGAGCGCAATAAGCGCTTTTTTGACATCATCCGGCACGTGGAGTTTCGTGTCAAATTCGATGCCCCCCTCTTTGGGCTTGGCGCCTTCGATTTCGATCATGTCAAGCAGCCGGTGCCCCTGATACGTCGTTTTGCCGAAATCCGACGCCGCGAGGACCTGACTGTAATCGACGCGCACGCGGTTGTGGTGCCCGATCGTCACCGGGAGATTTTCCGGCGTTTCGAGATGTCCGACCATGCGCTCGGCCATCGAAAGCGAGACGCGTGAAAACATCCATGACATGAGACCGTGTCCCGGCAGATTGCGGCTGCGGACACGGTAAACCATGTACGATTCGTCGCCTTTGTGCACGAACTCTTCGATGTCGCCGGAAAGCTCGATTTTCTGCACTTTGCCGCTGCCGGTCTCGGCCGCAATGTCAAGCCGCCCGTTTGCATGCGACGTGAGCTTGACGGATTTGACTTTGCTGTCATTGCTGCCTTCGCCGATGCGCTGCGCGATCGCGTCGTTGATGACGTCATCCGGTACGAAGAGTTTCCCCTGACTGATGTCACGAAGCGACTCCCTCGTCCACGTATGACGGAGAACATCGAGCGCCGGTCCGTAATCTTCAACGGCTTTGCCGACGCGGCTCCAGTCGACGTTTTGTATCTGCTCCAGCCAGCCGGCCGGTAAATCGATCATCTGAGGATCCCCCTTTCTTCTCCGGGACGCGCCCGGAAACCGAACCATACCTCTTAGCATAACATAATTGACGCAAAAAAGCCATTCCCCGCGGCCGGATTAACCGGTGCGGGGAATGGCTTTTTATCGTAGGGTGGGTTTAACTTGTTTGACGTGTCAATCGCCGGTGCGGTCGTAGCGCTCGCAGAGTTTCTTTAAGCGCGAAGGATCGATGTTATAGATCTGCTCCGGTTTGAGGCACCATTTCCAGTTGAGGCCGACGGTGTTCGGCGTGTTCATGCGGGCGCGTTCGTCGAGGCCCAAAAGGTCCTGCATCGGAACGATAACCGTGCGGGCCGCCGAAGCGTAGGCAAACTCGACGAGACGCTGCGCGATATCACGCGGGCGACGCGAATCGGCACGAAGCATATGCGCAACAGCCGCACGCGTCGGTGCGTCAATGTCCTGATTGTACCAGCCGACAACCGTGTTGTTGTCGTGCGTGCCGGTGTAAACGATGCTGTTCTCCGGCGCGACGAAACCGAAACGGCCTGCCTCGTTGAAGTGCAGCGTAAACTGCAAAACCTTCATGCCCGGGAAACCGCAGGCATCACGCAGTTTGTCGACTTCTTCCGTGATAATGCCGAGGTCTTCGGCAACGATCGGCAGATCTTCGCCGCCGAGCGCTTCTTTCACCGTATCAAAGAATTCCTTGCCCGGACCTTTGAGCCAGCGGCCGTTGATCGCGGTCTTCGCCTTGCCGTCAACTTCCCAATAGGACTCGAACCCGCGGAAATGGTCGATGCGGATGATGTCAACCCATTCGTAGAGTTTCCGCAGACGAGAGATCCACCATGCGTAATGCTCTTCCTTCATGACATCCCAGCGGTACTGCGGGTTGCCCCAGAGCTGACCCGTCGCACTGAAGTAATCGGGCGGTACGCCGGCAACGGTTTTTGCCGTTCCGTCCGGGTTCAGGTCAAAGAGATGCTGGTTCGCCCAGACATCCGCACTGTCCGGCGAAACGAAAATCGGAATATCGCCTAGGATACGGATCCCCTGTTCCTTCGCATAGTCATGCAGACGCGTCCACTGACGATGGAAGAGGTACTGGACAAACTTCACGAGGCCGATATTGAGCTCGAGACGATCGCGCAGTTTCGCAAGCGCCTGCGGCTGACGTGTCTTGATCTCGTCCGGCCACTGATACCATGCGTCACCGTCAAATTCTTTCTTTGCGGCTTCATAGAGCGCGTAATCGTCCAGCCAGTACGCTTCTTTGCGGCAGAATGCCTGATATTCGTCGTCAATGTCCGCGTAGCGCACAAATTTTTTGTACGCTTTGCGCAGGCAGTCCGACTTAAAGTTCTGCACGCGTTCAAAGTCAATGAACGAGCTTGCACCGGCATACGAAAGACGTGCTTCCGACTCCGGCAGCCAACCGCGCTCGATGAGTTCGCTAATGTCAATGAGGAGCGGATTGCCCGCAAACGACGACGCCGACTGATACGGCGAATATCCGTAACCGACCGGACCGAGCGGGAGAACCTGCCAGATTTTCTGTCCGGCATCCTTCAGGAAATCGATAAACTGATACGCAGCCTTGCCGAGATCGCCGATGCCGTATTTGGACGGCAGTGACGTCGGCGCAAGCAGAACGCCGGCCTGACGAGGATAATGTCTCTCCGGATTATCGAGGCGGAGCAGCATGCCGTTGAGCGGTTTAAGGCGCAGTTCGAGCCTGCCCTGACGGACTTCGACATGTTTATTCGGATGGAAGACGTTCGTAAAACGGCCGTCGGCAAAATCGCTGACATCCATCGAGAACGTTTCCGTTTCCGTCTTGCTGCGGTTGACCGCCGTAATGAAGACGGCGTCCTTGGCCGCTTCGCCGAAATAATCACGCCCGCCGCGGACAACGCGTGCAAACGCGAGGATATTTCCCTGTCCGTAAAGCGGAATCAATTCACCTGTCTGCAAAACGATATTTTCATTGCGCGTACGGATGAGCTGACGGAAACAGCCGCGCACAAACGTATCCCCGTGTTCCCAGTTATACGGGCGGCGGTTATACGGGTCTTTAAAGCCCTGCATCGCGATTTCGTCGCCGTAGTACACACTCGGAACGCCCGGATACGTCATCTGCCACAAAGCGGCGAGGAGCAGGCGCGCCATACCGAGATTGTAATGGTCATTGTCAAGTCTTGACCGCGACTGTTCGATCGCCGGCATGCCGTCGTAATACGCGGCTTCACCGAGCACCGTAATCGCGCGCTGGACGTCATGACTGCTGATGAGGTTCATCATCGCATAGAAATTCTGTTTCGGATAATTCTCGCGCAGTGACTCGAACTGACGCATCGCGAGCTTGCCGTCCACATTCCCGAGCAGGAAGTCAAACAGGATCTTGCGGAACGGATAGTTCATCGCCGAATCCATTTCATGCCCGCAGAGGTATTCGCGCGGGACGCCGTAAGCGACTTTATTTGACGCATCTTCCCAGACTTCGCCGAGCATGACGGCATCGGGATTCGTATGCTTCAGTTCCTTATAAAACGCCTGCGAGAACGCCGCCGGCAACTCGTCAATGACGTCAAGACGCCAGCCGGAAATGCCTTCCTTCATCCAGTGATGCAGGACGCTGTCCTCGGAACGGATAATAAAGTCCATATACGACGGCGTCGTCTCCATCACGTCCGGCAGCGTGTCAAAGTTCCACCAGCATTCATAGTCATACGGGAAATTCCGGAAATTGTACCATTCGTAATACGGCGAATCCTTCGACTGGAACGCGCCGATCGTCGCATATTGACCCATCCGGTTAAAATAACGGCTGTTGCTGCCCGTGTGGCTGAACACACCGTCGAGAATGATCCGGATTCCCTTCATTTTCGCTGCCTGGACGAGATGACGGAAATCCTCATTTGTGCCGAGCATCGGATCAATTTTTAAATAATCGCCGGTATCGTAGTGATGATTGCTCTCCGATTCGAAAACCGGATTGAGGTAAATCAGTGTGATCCCGAGATCTTTTAAATAATCGAGCTTTTTCTCGATGCCTTTTAAATTGCCGCCGAAGAAGTCATAAGCGACGATTTCCTTCGTATCCGGATCCTTGTAGTAGCAGGGATCATCCGACCAGTCGGCATGGATGACGGCCCCCTTTTTCTTCACGAGGGTATTCCCCTCGCGACAAAAGCGGTCCGGGAAAATCTGATACATCACCGCATGCTTCATCCAGTCCGGTGTCTTCGCTCCTTTATCGTAAACCGTAATCTGGAACGATGCCGGTACGTGATTGTACAGGTCACCGCGGCCGCCGAGCTGTTCGGCGTTGTTGCCGTAGTACATCGTCCCGTCTGCGGTTGTCAGGATAAAGTAATACCAGAGAAGACATCCCTGATCCGGGATATCAAACGTCACGCTGTAAAAACGGGACTCTGCTTCCGGCGGATCGTTCGTCTGCATGGACACGAGTTTCTCGCCGACCTTGTCGCGCCAGAAACGCACCAGCACCTGACGAATCTCTTCGCTCGTCGAGACCCGCAGGCCCAAGGTCAGCCTCGTTCCCGCTTCTACCGCTCCGGGAATCGAACGGTAGTAAACGTTCTGGGAATCATGCTTGACCTGATTTCTATCCAGCATAAAACTCTCCCTCTCCTAAGATAAAGAGCGGCAAATATTTGCCGCCCCTTTTAAAACTTAATGTTTAGTTTACTTTGCAAGTAATCTCTCATAAAGCTGACGGTACTCATCGGCCGATTTATTCCAGCTGTAATCCGTATGCATCGCATTCTTGACGAGCTGACGCCATTCTTCCGTGTTCTCCGTGACGCTGAGTGCACGTTTGAGGGCATACATCATTTCGTGAGCATTGTACGCGGAGAAGCGGAAACCGTTGCCCGTTTTCGTGTATTTGTTGTACGGAATGATCGTATCCTTCAGGCCGCCCGTTTCACGAACGAGAGGAATGGAACCGTAACGAAGTGCGATGAGCTGGCCGATACCGCACGGTTCATACTTCGACGGCATCAGGAAGATATCGGAAGCCGCATACATCTTCTGCGCAAGCGCATTCGAGAAGCGGATGTTAGCCGATACTTTCGTCGGGAAACGCCATGCAAGGCCCTTGAACCATTCTTCGTATTCATGATCACCCGTGCCGAGCAGAACGAACTGAATGTCCTCATGCTGCAGGATTTCGTCCATGATGCGAACGATGAGGTCGAGGCCTTTTGCTTCGACAAGACGGGAAACGAGAGCAACCATCGGCGTACGGCGATTGACCGGCAGTCCGAGCATTGCCTGCAGTTTCTCTTTGTTGTTGCGTTTGTGGTACAGCGGATTATCGGCATTGTACGTCTCAAAGAGATCTTTATCCGTCTCCGGATTGTACTTCGAATAGTCGATGCCGTTGACAATACCGAACAGGTCATTGCTGCGGCTGCGGAGCAGTCCGTCAAGATGCTCGCCGTAATACGGATACTGGATTTCTTCCGCATACGATTTGCTGACCGTAGACACGAAATCCGTGTAAATGATGCCGGCTTTCATGAAGTTGACGGCATCGTAGAACTCGAGGTCGCCGTTGTTGAAATATTTCCAGTCGATACCGAGAACATCGCTCATGACGTTCTTGCCGAATACGCCCTGGTATTTGAGGTTGTGAATCGAGAATACCGTACGGATTTTCTCGTAACGCTCGTCACCCTGATGCTCAATCTTGAGCAGAACATTGACGAGTGCCGTATGCCAGTCGTTCGTATGAATGATATCCGGCCAAAAATCGAGGGCCGGCAGGACATTCAGAACGGCACGGCAGAAGAACGAGAAACGTTCGGCATCATCGTCGTAGCCGTAGCAGCCTTCACGATTGAAATACTCTTCGTTGTCGACGAAGTAGTACGTAACGCCTTCATACTCGATGGCGTCAATACCGACGAATTTCTTACGCCACGCAACGGGGATCTCACCGTCATAGACATGCGTCATTTTCTGACGGAATTCTTCGGAAATCTTGCCGTATTTCGGAACGATGACGCGTGCGTCAATGCCTTTTTCCACAAGGGCTTTCGGCAGGGAACCTGCTACGTCGGCGAGTCCGCCGGTTTTGATAAAAGGAACTGCTTCGGATGCTACATAAAGAACCTTCATGCCATAATCCTCCTCACGGTAATATTACCGCTTTCTAGTCTCAAAAGCTATCTCATCACTTATGTCTTACTCTTCGCCGACTGCCTTGCGCGCGGTGGTTTTCGTCGTGCGCTTTCTTGTCGTCGTGCGTTTCGGTTTCTTAGCTGTCGTCGTCGTCTTTTTCGTCGTTTTACGGCGGCGTTTGATCTTTTCTTTCGCCTCTTCGAGGGTAAACCCTTGGGCGAGCAATGCGTCAATTTTTGCCTGCTTTTCCGCTTCGCGTTTGACGCGAGCGGCGGCTTTTTGTTCTTCCGTCATCTTCGGACGACCGCGGCGGCGCGGTTTCGGTGCTTCGGGCGCTTCTGCCGCCGTGGCGACGACTTTTTCGGCCGCAGCTCCGGCTTCATAGCCTTTGACCGTCAGATCCTGACGGTTGGCAAAGCGGTGCACCCGGGCGTCAGCCTGGTCTTTCTGACGCAGATAAACAACAGCCAGAGGCGGAAGGGTCAAAACGATCGACTGGTTGCGGTCATGCCAGCGGACATCTTCCGTGAAGAGTTCGCCTTCATTGCGTACGCCGCTGCCGCCGAATTCTTCGGCATCGGTATTGAGAACCTCGACGTAGCTGCCTTTTGCCGGTACGCCGACACGATAACCGTGGCGGACTTCCGGTGTGAAGTTGCAGATGACGATGAGGCTGTCATTCGGATCCTCCGCCTTGCGGATGAAGGAAATGACGCTGTTTTCGTTATCATTGCAGTCGATCCACTGGAAACCGTTCCAGTCAAAGTCAACCTGCCAGAGCGGCTTGTTGTCATTGTAGAACTGATTGAGTGTCTGCGAATAATGCTGCATCTTCTCGTGCATCGGATATTTCTGCGGCAAATGCCAATCAAGGCTGTCGTCGTATTTCCATTCGATGAACTGACCGAACTCGCCGCCCATAAAGAGCAGCTTTTTGCCCGGATGAGCCATCCAGTACGCGAAGAATGCACGCAGGCCCGCGAACTTCTGCCAATAATCGCCCGGCATTTTGTTGATAAGTGAACATTTGCCGTGAACGACTTCGTCATGCGACAGCGGCAGGACAAAGTTCTCGGAGAAGGCATACATGAACGAGAACGTCAATTTATCGTGGTTCCATTTGCGGTAGATCGGATCGAGGCTCATATAATCGAGCATATCGTTCATCCAGCCCATGTTCCACTTGTAGTTGAAGCCCATACCGCCCATGTAGACCGGTTTGGAAATCAGAGGCCATGACGTCGATTCCTCGGCGATCATGAGTCCCTGCGGATGATATTTGAAAATGGTTTCGTTGAGTTTCTTGAGGAAATCCATCGCCTCAAGGTTGCCCGTATCGCCGTATTTGTTCGGCGTCCACTCACCGTCTTTGCGGCCGTAGTTCAGATAGAGCATATTGGCGACAGCGTCGATGCGCAGTCCGTCAATATGGAACTCTTCATACCAGAACATCGCATTGGAAATCAGGAAACTCTGGACTTCGGTACGGCCGTAGTCAAAGTTCGTCGTGCCCCAATCCCAGTTTTCGGCGCGCTGTACGTTGTCGGACTCATAAAGCGTCTGACCGTCAAATTGACGCAGGCCCTGTTCATCCTTGCAGAAATGGCCCGGAACCCAGTCCATGATGATGCCGATGCCGTTTTTATGTGCCGTTTCGACGAGATAACGGAAATCATCCGGCGAACCGTAACGGCTCGTGACGGCATAATATCCCGTTGCCTGATAACCCCAGGAACCGTCAAACGGATGCTCGCAGAGCGGCATAAACTCAATATGCGTGTAATGCATATCTTTGACGTAACTGATGAGCGAATCGGCAAGGTCGCGATAGGAGAGATATTCTCCGTCCGGGGTGCGGCGCCAAGAACCGGCATGAACTTCGTAAATGAGCATCGGGCGCTCATAGGACGATTCTTTTTTCTTCTGTTCATACCACTCGCCGTCGCCCCAATTGTAATGATTGAGGTCATAGAGACGGGATGCCGTGTTCGGTTTCTTTTCGGCATAGAATCCGTACGGATCGGCTTTCATGAGGCGCTGCCCGCCTCCCTGCGGCTCGATCGCGTATTTGTAATTCTCGCCTTCCTGCAGCCCCTCGATGAAAACCTGCCAGACTTCACCGTCCTGCACTTTTGTCATCGGGGCAGCATTGACATCCCAATGGTTAAAATCACCGACGACACTGACGGACTGGGCATGCGGAGCCCAGACGGCGAAACGTACGCCTTTTTTGCCGTCCTGCTCGATGAAATGAGCACCGAGCATTTCGTAAGCGTGATAATTCGTCCCCTGATGGAAGAGATAGAGGTCGAAATCACTGAGTTCGGATAATTTCACAAAAAAGTCCCCCTCTTTTTAATCCCTTATCCGTTCAGTCCCCTGACGTCAGGAGATGATAACCGGTTTAATCTTCCAGATTTCGTTTGCGTATTCGTCAATCGTACGGTCCGAAGAGAAGCGTCCGGAGTTCGCAATGTTCATCGCTGCGGAACGGAGCCAGCCCGTACGGTCTGCGTAACGGCGCATAATTTCTTTATGTGCCTCAGCGTATGCGTCAAAGTCCTTGAGGATGAAGAACTCGTCGTTGTCGCGCAGCAGATAGTCATAGAGCGAACGGAAATCGCCGAACGAACCGTCAACGAGCTGATTCAGGACGAGACGGACGCGCGGATTCTGATTGTATTCATCCCATGCGCGGTACGTGCCCGTTGCATAGTAGTTGATGACTTCTTCTGCCTTGAGGCCGAAGATGACGCAGTTTTCCGGACCGCATGCTTCCTGAATCTCAACGTTTGCACCGTCGAGCGTGCCGAGCGTGATCGCGCCGTTCATCATGAATTTCATGTTGCCGGTACCGGAAGCTTCTTTCGAAGCCGTCGAAATCTGTTCACTGACGTCAGCCGCCGGATAAACGAGTTCGCCGATCGAAACGCCGAAGTTCTCGATGAAGATGACTTTGAGCGTGCCGTTCGTGTCCTTGTCGGCATTGACTTTCTTGGCAACGGCGTTGATCAGGCGGATCGTTTCCTTCGCGATGTAGTAACCCGGAGCTGCCTTGCCGCCGAAGAAATACGTCGTCGGCGTCATCTTGAAGTCCGGATTCGTCTTGAGCTCGTGATACTGATACATGATATGCAGGATATTCATGAGCTGACGTTTGTACGAATGGATACGTTTAACCTGAATGTCAAAGATCGAATCCGGGTTGACCGTAATGCCGTTGTGTTCCTGAACGTAATTGGCAAGAGCCTGTTTACGCAGACGTTTAACACGGTCGAGTCCCTGCTGGAGCGGGCGGTCATCTACGTATTTATTGAGTGCTTCGAGCAATTCCGGATGACGGTGCCAGCGACGGCTTCCGACCGTCGAGTCAATGAGCTCCTCGAGTTCCGGATTTGCGCCCATGAGCCAGCGGCGATGCGTTACGCCGTTCGTTTTGTTGTTGAACATCGACGGATTGTATTCATAGAACGGACGCAGCGTTTCTCTTTCGAGAATACCCGTATGGATTGCGGCAACGCCGTTGACGCTGTGGCTGCCGACGATGGCAAGGCGCGCCATATGAACCATGCCGTCCTGAATGATCGACATTTCGCGAACTTTGTCCTCGTTGTTCGGATAACGTTTACGAACGTCAATGAGCCAGCGGCGGTTGATCTCGTCGATAATCATATAGATACGCGGCAGAAGCGGCTTGAACATGTCAATCGGCCATTTCTCCAGCGCTTCCGGCATGATCGTGTGGTTCGTGTAAGCGATCGTGTTTTTCGTAATCGCCCATGCATCCGACCATTCGAGGCCTTCTTCATCGACGAGGATACGCATGAGTTCGGCAACGCATAATGCCGGATGCGTATCGTTGATATGGATGGCAATCTTCTCCGCGAAATCACGGATATCCATGCCGACTTTCTTATAGTGGCGGACGATACTCTGTACGCCGGCCGAAACAAAGAAGTATTCCTGAATGAGACGGAGACGGCGGCCGTCTTCCGTGCTGTCATCCGGATAAAGATAATGCGTGATGCTCTCGACGAAATGACGGTATTCCGTTTTCTGACGCAGCTGTTCCGGCGTCAACGTGCCGTAATCGGAGAAGTCACGGTTGACTTCGGAATTCCAAAGACGCAGCGTGTTGACCGTGCGCGTATGGTAACCGACAACCGGTACATCGTACGGAACGGCCATGACTGTCATCGGATGTTCGTGAACGAGCTTCAGACTGCCGTCCTCGAGTTTCTTCATGTAGGCATTGCCGTAGAATTTGACGTCAACGGCTTTATCCGGTTTGCGGTATTCCCATGCAAAACCGTTTTTCAGCCAGTTATCCGGAATTTCAACCTGGTTGCCTTCGATGATTTTCTGCTCAAACAGACCGTACTGATAACGGATACTGCAACCGTGAGCCGGAAGACGATGTGCTGCCATCGAATCGATGAAGCAGGCCGCGAGACGGCCGAGTCCGCCGTTGCCGAGACCGGCATCCGGTTCTTCCTCAAACGTCTTGTCGAGGTTCAGGTCAAAATCCGCGAGAACCTCTTTGAGTGCTTCCTCGATGTCGAGGTTCATGAGGTTTGACTTCAGCAGACGGCCGAGCAGAAACTCGATCGAGAAGTAGTAGACCTGCTTCGACTGATTTTCCGCATATGCCTTGTTGGTACTGATCCAGTTTTCGGAAATATACTGTTTTGCCGTAGCTGCAACCGTCTGATAAATTTCGTTTTTCGTCAAATCTTTGAGTTCACGGCCCCACATGATGTGCGCCGTGTCAACGAAACGTTTCTTCAGGGTTGCTTTCAGTATATCGAAATTTTTATCCTGCTGTTTTCTCGTTTTTCTGACCAAAAGTAACACTCCCTTGTTTCCCAATAAACACAAAAGCCGCCGTAACTCAGTCTCTGCGCCTTGAACGATGCATCCACCTCATTACAGCGGCCGCCTCCAATGTTAAATTACCGCATTTTTGGCTACGATCAGCGGATAGTTCGGTGCGCCTTTCAGCCACTTGTCTTTGCTGATCACAACATTCTTATCACAAATTACATTTTCAATGAGCGAGCCATCCTGGATGTCGCCCTTCTGCATAACGATCGAATTCTTGATCTTGACGCCTTTACCGACCGTGACGCCGCGGAACAGGATACTGTTCTCGACTTCGCCGCGGATGATGCAGCCGTTCGCAATCAGGGAATTCTTGACCGATGCCGTTGCTTTATACTCGACCGGAACGTTGTCCAGTGTCTTCGTGTAAACCGGATGCTCACCCATGAAGAGTTCGCTCCAGACTTCCGGCTGCAGGATATCCATGTTTGCCTGATAATAAGCAGCCGTCGAATCCACGTGGGAAACGTAACCGTCGTGTTCGCAAGCGTAGATGTTATATACATCGGCGCGGCGGATAATGCCGTCAAGGATGAGATCCGATCCGCCGTGTTCGTATGCATAGCGGACCATTTCTACGAAGACGCCTTTATCGAAGAGATATACGCCCATGCTGGCTTTCGAGCCGTCATAGACAACCGGTTTTTCCGCGATGTCTTTGACGAGGCCGTTTTCCGCAACGTCAATGACGATGTTGCTGCCCGTCTGCTCGCCGGATACCGTATGATACATCATCGTAACGTTTGCTTCCGTATTCTGATGGAAACGAAGCAGTTCGGTGAAGTCAATGTTGTAGACAAAGCTGCCTGACGCGAGCAGAACGTATTTTTCGGCACTGTGCTCAACAAAGTCAAGGTTAAAGTAGAAATTCTTCAGATCGCCTTCACGGCCTTCCTCCGTGGAGGACGGCAGATAGAACATACCTTCATGACGACGCGCCAGATCCCAGTCTTTACCGGAACGCAGGTGGTCAAGGATGGAACGTGGGCGATCCGGGAGCATGACAGCGACATTCGGGATGTCGGAATTGACCATGCTCGACAGCGAAAAGTCAATGAGACGGTAACGGCCGGCAAACGGGATCGACTCGACTGCACGGTGCTCCGCCAATTCACGAATCAGTTTATTATCTTCCTGAAGATTGATAATCCCCATTACTGTTTTCACGATACTTCACTCCGATCTTCTCCGGTCTAAATCAGCCGGCCTGTTTGCTTCCTGCGGCTTTTTCAATCGTTTCGCCTTCGGCTACGACCGTAATCGCACCTTTTTCGCCTGCAACTTCGGCGCCGGCAGCGATTTCGCTTCTCTGGGCGAGGATTGCATAATCGACGGAGGCATTTTCACCGATAACGGCACCCGGCATAACAACCGAATTCTTGACTTTGGCGCCTTTTCCGATCGTAACGCCCGAGAAGATTACGGAGTTTTCGACTTCACCGAGGACCATGGAGCCTTCGCTGACCATCGCATTTTTGACTTTGGCATCCTTGCCGATATAATGCGGCGGAAGCGGCGGATTCGAGGAACGGATACGCCATTCACCGTGGAGTTCGAACGGCGGCTCATCCTGCAGCAGGTCCATGTTGGCCTGCCAGAGGCTTTCGATCGTTCCGACGTCTTTCCAGTAACCCTGGAAGGCATACGTAAAGAGACGTGCGCCATCTTTGAGCATCTGCGGAATAATATTTTTACCGAAGTCATGGCTTGACGTCTGATCTTTCGCGTCATCTTCCAGATATTTTTTCAGGAATTCTTTATTAAAGATGTAAATACCCATCGAAGCGAGGTTGCTCTTCGGTTTAGCCGGTTTTTCCTCGAATTCTTCGACACGGCCGTCTTTTGCCGTATTCATAATGCCGAAGCGCGGTGCTTCGTCCCAGGGAACTTCGAAAACGCCGATCGTAGCATCTGCCTTGTTGCGTTTATGCGCTTCGAGCATCCAGGAATAATCCATCGTGTAAATATGGTCGCCGGAAAGAATCAGAACGTAATCCGGATCGGCGAGATCGATGAAATTCAGGTTCTGATAAATCGCGTCAGCCGTGCCGCGGTACCAGTCCGCACCTTTTTCACGGGCATACGGCGGAAGAATGAAGACACCGCCGTCGCGTTTATCGAGGTCCCATGCGCTGCCGGATGCAAGATAGTTGTGCAGTTCCAGCGGACGATACTGCGTCAGAACACCGACTTTGTCGATACCGGAATTCGCGCAGTTACTGAGCGGGAAGTCGATAATACGATATTTACCGCCAAACGGTACAGCCGGTTTAGCGATCTTCTTCGTCAAGGCGCCGAGACGGCTGCCCTGACCGCCAGCAAGAATCATTGCTAAGCATTCTGTCTTTCTCATAATAAATCCCCCTACGACAAATACATACACGGACATCTCAGGTCAAAACCGATCCTTTCGGGCGGCAGTTGCCCGAAAAGTTACGGCATCCGGTTTCATCCCTTGACAGCCGCGCCTGCACTTTGATGAGCAGCAGTCGGAACTTTGTCGTTCCGCTGCCGAAGTAAATCCTCATAAAAGAAAAACCAATAAATCGTTTACTTTATACCTAATTATTCGCCGTAGTAAAAAAATATCCTTCTACAAATCCAAAGAAATTTCATACATTTTTATCAAAATCCCGTAAATTTGTAAAAAAAGCGATAAAAAGAAAACGCTCCCCGTCAAAAAATCCGGGAAGCGAAAGAATTTCTTTAATAAATTGCGGCCGCACCGTCAATAATATCGGGCAGCAGATCATAAAGATTTTGCCCCGGGCATGCCGTCGCATTAAAATCGCGGTGTCCGAAAATCGTATCGGCTGACGGCGCAAAACCGTAAAAACGGCAAATCGCCGCAATAAGACGCTTCGCTGACGCGATCTGCGCCGGTTCCGGCATATATTCCTCGAAATTGCCGACGAGATTGACACCGATCGTGTGGTCATTTTCGCCGTAACAATGCGCACCGATCGTCCCCATCGGTCTCCCGCGCTCGATCGTGCCGTCCTTGCGAATAAGAAAATGGTAACCGATCCCGGCCCAGCCGTTTTGTTTATGCCAGCGGTGTACCGTTGCCGCCGAAACGTCATCATTCGTATTGCCGATATGATGGACAATGATCGCATCGGTTGTCGTGCGGTTCCACAAACTGCGAAAACTTAAATACGTCGGACGAACCGACACACCGTCAAGTCCTCCGCCCGACTGCCAGGCTGCTTCCGCCGCTTCCCGGCCGAGAATCCCCGGGAGCACGGCGATTCCCGCCCCTAAAATCGCCGCGCGGCGGATAAATTGTCTGCGATTCATGAATATACCAGAGTCCCATCTAAAAAAACGTTCACTTCATTATTAATATTATTATAAACGTCTTTTCTGAAAAAAAGATAGGCTCACGGCAAAAACATCAGAAGAAAACCATTGACAATTGACGTCAAATTTTTCACATTTAGTCATTTGTTTTCTTCTGTTTTAATTGTATTTTTGTCCCATCTATCGTATAATAAAGACAAAGGAACGACTATACCACACAATGGAGGTGTTGGTCTATGTTAGGACTGGAACGGCGTGAGCTGATTATGAAGAAATTACGCCGGGAAAACAAGGTGTACGTTTCTGAATTAGCCAAAATGTTTCATGTCACGGAGGAGACGATCCGCCGCGACCTCGAAAAACTCGAAAACAAGGACCTGCTCCGCCGCAGTTACGGCGGTGCGATGCTGGCCAACAACACGAGTGAAGAACTTTCTTATGCGCGCCGCAGCAACATCAACAGCGAAAGCAAAATTTCGATCGCACAGAAAGCGGCGCCGCTCATCCATGACGGTGACTCGATCATGGTTGACTCGAGTACGACATGTCAGGCTCTGCTGCAGCAGCTCAAGGACAAGAAAAACATCACGGTCATCACGAATTCGATCCGCCTGATGAATGATTTCCTCAGCAGCAGTTTCACGATGATCTGCACGGGCGGTGCGCTCCGCACGAGTTCCTGTGCTCTCGTCGGAGCTTTGACGTGTCAGGCTCTTGCGAGCTACTACGTTGACTTTGCCCTCATCAGCTGCAAAGGTCTCGACCAGGAAAAAGGCCTCATGGAATCGAACGAAAGCGAAAGCGAGGTCAAAAAGATCATGCTGCGTCAGGCACGCCGCTCGATCCTCCTCGCCGACCACTCGAAATTCGACAAGACGGCTTTTGTCAAATGCGATGACTTTTCGCACATCTCCTGCCTCGTCACGGACGACCTCCCCTCGCCGTCGTGGCAGAAATATCTCGAGGAACGCCAGGTCCGCCTCATCAGTTGACCGATTTTCACGCGCCCGCATCCGGGCGCTTTTTTTATGCCCGTTTGACGTCAAAAAAAGCTTCCCCGCGGGAAACGGGGAAGCTGAGGGGAAGTGGTGTGTGGTCGGAGGATCCCGCAGTATCTTCCTCAGGGAAGGAAAAATACCTGTTTCATCTTCGGCTGGGCGCCGGTCTCGGGATCCATTTCCATGACCATGACGTCCTTCATGTATTCGTTCCATTTGTCGACGACCGGGCTTTCGGCCTGATATTTCTCGGCAAAGGCAACGCCTTTTTCACATTCAAAATAGCCGAAGAGTTCATTGCCCACATTCCAGATCGTATAGTTCGAAATGCCGGCCTCTTTGAGGACCTGTTTCATTTCGGGCCAAATGTGGGCATGACGATCAATGTATTCGTCGAGTTTACCGTCTTTGACAACGGCTTTCCATGCAAAGCGTTCCATGATAAATTACCGCCTTTCGTATGTTTCGTATTCTCGTCAAAACGGACGGGAAATCATCCCCGCCCGATTGACGCTAACGTTAACCGTGATATTTATTTATTGACGAGCCAACCGTTCTCGTCGATTTCATCGCCGTAGCGGTCTGCCGTGATTTCGTCAAGCGTTTTACCGCGGTCATCGCCGCCGAAGAACGTTCCGGCGATCCAGCTGATGACGCAGAAACCGATCATGATGAATGCGGCTACCTGGAATCCGACTGTCGCCATGAGAATCGGAACGAGGAATCCCCAAGCTGCTGCCGAGAAGCGCGTGACGAAGAACGTGAAGCCCTGCGCCGTTGCGCGGTAACGAACCGGGAAGAGTTCGGAGCTCCAAAGCTGATAGAACTGCTGCTGCATCGAGAAGCCCCAAACGATCGTGAAGAAGAAGAGCATCCAAGTCTGAAGCATGTCACCCGGAAGCGTCCAAACAACCCAGCTGATGACGCCGAGGCCGGAGAACAGTGCGAAGATCTTGCGGCGGTTGAAGCGGTCCGCCGTGTACATGAAGATGAACGTCGTCAAAATGCAGACGGCAAAGTTCAGGCAGGTCATAAAGAGGGACATGGCATTCGAGAGGTTGCCGACATGCTCGTAAATGTACGGCATGAAGAATCCGTTGGTCGAAGCAGCGAGGTTCCAGAAGGTGTAAACGCCGCAGCACATGAGAACCGTTTTGAGTGCCGTGCCGTGGAGGAGATCGGAATATTTGACGCGGCGTTCTTTGATGCCTTTGGCTTCCAGTTCTTTTTCGCGTTTCTTGGCAGCAACCCATTCCGTCGATTCCGGCATCTTCAGGCGCTGATACCAGATCCATGCGGCAACGACGATGAGGTGAGCAAAGATGATACGGTTACCGAGCAGTCCGAACATGGAGTTGAGCGGAATGGCTGCGGCGAAAACAACGACAGGTCCGAGCATCCAGGCGATCTGGGCGGAACCGCAGTGTTTTGCGCGGTTTCTCGCCGGTGCTTCCTCGGCAATGAATGTCCAGCTGGCAACAACGTCTGCGCCGACCATGAGACCGACAACAACGTAACCGAGGAGGAACATCGGATAATTCGTTGCGAGACAGATCATGAGAACGCCGAGCATGTAAATGAGGAGTGCCCAGTTGTAAACGAATTTACGTCCGTACTTATCGCAGATGCGGCCGCCGATGAGCGCGCCGATTGCGGCACCGCCCGTGTTGGAGGAAAGTGCGGCGAGGAGGCCCATCTGGACGCTGCTCATGCCGAGATAATCCTGCCACATACTGAGTCCGGATGCACCGGCAACGATCGAACCGGCATCGATGTAACTGATAAGGCCGGCGATCAGTGTCTTCTTCCAAGGAGACATATTATAATCCAGCTTGACGCCAAGCATGATTAGATTCCACCTTTCTTACGTGTCAAATTGACATATAAAAGAACGAATTTTATTTATATTCGGATTATTGCGACTTGTAAGGTGTCAGGGAAAGCGGTTTCCCGCTCCCCTTTTCCCTATGTACTTGTCTTTTCCGGTTTCTCAGTCGAGAAGTTCCGTGTTGAGGTCAATGTTGAAGTCTTTGGCGAGCTGGATGAAGCCGTCACGCGGAATCGTCTGCTTCTTGCCGCCCATCGAGAGAACTTTGACGCAAATTTCGGCTGCTTTTTCGACCGTATCCATGAGGCCGAATGCTTCGTCGAAGTCATCGCCGCAGACGAAGAGTCCGTGGTGCGACCAAACGACGACGCGGTATTTCTCCATCAGTTTGACGGATGCGTCCGCGATTTCTTTGCCGCCCGGAACCATCCAGGGGACAACGCCGATGCCTTCCGGGAAGATAACGGGGTCTTCCGTTGCCATTTCCCAGAGCTCACGCGTAAAGGCTTTGTCTTCGAGCGGGAGAACGAACGTCAGAGCAATGAGGTTCGTCGGATGTGCGTGGTAGATGATACGGTTTTTGCCGTTCGTCATTTTTTTCTTGAGTTCATGTGCGGCGAGATGCGTCGGCAGTTCGCTCGTCGGACGTCCCCCGTCGACAAGGCCCCAGCGGATGGCGTAATTTTCGCCTTTCGCGTCAATTTCGATGAGGGCGACGTTCTTTTCCGGTGCGATTTCGACATTGCGCATGTATTTGCCGCTGCCCGTTACGAGGAAATATTCGCCGGCAAGGTCCGGAACCGTGTTGCCGATCGGCTGCCATTGTTCTGCCGGATGCAGGGACTCTTTGACTGACTCGACTTCTTCTGCCGGTACGCGGTACGTCAAGTTGCCGCCGTTGCGTTCATGCCAGCCTTTTTTGAAGGCGTCTGACGTCAGACGTTTGAAACTTTCCATAAACGGTGCATTTAAAATATCCATGATGTTTATACCTTTCCTTCTCTATGCGTCAAATCTCAGTTACGTTTGCTGAGGACATCGTTCTCATACTGTTTTACTACCGGGTACCACTGACCGTCAACCGGAACATTGTTGCGGCGGCAGAATTCGCTCCAAACTTCGCCGAACGGCAGCGTCTTGATCTCTTCGAGGCCGACGAGAACGCTCGTGAAGTCGCGGTTGTCCTGAGCAGCCTTGAGCTGATCATTCGGCGTGAGGAGTGCATAGAGGAGAGCTTTCTGCATGTTGCGCATGCCGACGGTCCAAGCCGCGATACGGTTGATCGAAGCATCGAAGAAGTCGAGTCCGATGAACGTTTTCTGCAGGGCATCGCAACGAACGAGTTCTTCGGAGAGTTCTTTGAGTTCGTCGTCGAGTTTGATGACATGGTCGCTGTCCCAACGAACCGGACGGCTGACATGCAGTGCGATGTTGTCATTGAAGAGGAGCATCGAGGAAATCTTGTCGGAGACAACTTCCGTCGGATGATAATGACCCGTGTCAAGCAGGCACATGATGCCGTTTTTCGCTGCGTAATTCATGTAGAATTCGTGCGAGCCGACCGTATAAGACTCAACGCCGATACCGAAGACTTTGCCTTCGACGGCATCCATCATGTTCTTCTTGTCGTATTTTTCGGCGAGGATCTGATCGAGGGAATCCTTCAGGCGGGCACGCGGTCCGATACGATCGGCCGGAACGTCTTTCGTGCCGTCCGGAACCCAGATGTTGTCGAGAGCCGTGATGCCGAGCTCTTCACCGAAGTAGTTGGCAATTTTACGGCTGGCTTTGCCGTGTTCAATCCAGAAATCGCGGATTGCTTTATCCGGATGGGAGAGCGTCATGTTGTCGACGAGTTTTTCATGACCGAAGAACGTCGGGTTGAAGTCAAGGCCGATGCCTTCTTCTTTGGCAAAGTCAACCCAGGCGGCGAAATGTTTCGGCTCGAGTTTGTCGCGGTCGACTTTTTCGTCCGTGATGCGGTAGGAAGCGTGCAGGTTGAGTTTGTGTTTGCCCGGGATCAGCGAATAAGCTTTGCGGATATCCGCCATGAGTTCCTCCGGGTTGCGTGCGCGTCCCGGATAGTTGCCGGTCGTTGCAATGCCACCCGTCAGAGCGTCCGAGTCAAATCCCATGACGTCATCGCCCTGCCAGCAATGCATCGAAATGCGGACCTGCTGCAGCGTCTGCAGAGCTTGTTCCGCGTCAACACCGAAAGCGGCATACTGTTCTTTTGCGTTTTCAAAGTTTGACATGATGTTTTCCTCCTAAAATTTTCTGTCTGTTTATCTATAATTCGATGAAATGATTTCTGATTTACTCGACATCTGTGCTGACGCGTTTGACGTCAAAGGAATGAGCAACGACTTTGCGGGCATCCGGGAGATCCTTGAACACGCCGCGGAGAAGCATCTGCGTCATCAGGTTGCCGATTGCCGTAGCCTCGATCGGACCGGCGTAAACGTCTTTGTCCGTTTCCTCGGCGATGAGGCGGTTGAGGAATTTATCCTGACAGCCGCCGCCGACAACGTGGATCGTCGTGTACGTTTTGCCCGTGACGGCTTCGATTTCTTTCACCGTCTCGGCGTAGCAGGCTGCGAGGCTTTTATAAACACAGTAGAGAAGTTCGCCTTCCGTTTCCGGAACTTCCTGACCTGTCTTTCTGCAGTAATCTTTGAGTGCCTGGCTCATGCTGGCCGGAGCGAGGAAGGAATTGTCATTGACATTGACGCGGGACGGGAAGTAGCGCGCGATGTGAGCGAGCATGTAAAGCTCTTCAAACGTATATTTGTGACGGAATTCGCGGCGCAGCGACTGCATCATCCACATACCCATGATGTTTTTCAGGAAACGGTAACGGTGATGATAACCGCCTTCGTTCGTGAAGTTGTGCTGACGGCTCTTTTCCGTGCAGTCCGGTACGAGACGTTCGATACCCATGAGCGACCATGTCCCGGAGCAGAGATAAATGGAATCTTCGGCCATCGTCGGCACTGCCATGACGGCGGAACCCGTATCGTGCGTGGCCGGCAGAATGACGTCAGCCTGATAGCCGACTTCTTCGGCGATTGCATCGGAAAACGGTCCGACAAGCGTTTTCGGCATGTTGAGCGGTCCGAAGATCTTCGTCGGGATGCCGAGCTTTTCCATAAGTTCGTAATCCCAATCCTGCGTCTTGGCGTTGACGAGCTGCGACGTCGTTGCGTTCGTATACTCGTTTTTCTTGACGCCCGTCAGTAAAAAGTTCAAATACTCCGGAATCATCAGAAAACTTTCGGCAGCGTCAAGCTGTTCCGGATGTTCCTTTTTGATCGCCATGAGCTGGTAGATCGAATTGAAAACCTGTTTCTGGATGCCGTTGCGTCCGTAGAGTTCCGGTTCGCTGATGACCTGATAGACATCGGCGTCAATGCCCTGCGTGCGGCTGTCGCGATAAGCAACCGTGTCGCCGAGGACTTTGTTGTCCTTGTCGAGCAGGACGAAATCAACGCCCCACGTGTCAATGCCGATACTTGACGGTACGCGTCCGCTTTCGCCGCAGGCCTTGATGCCGGCCTTGACTTCACGGAACAGATACTCGAGATCCCAGCAAAGGTGACCGTCACGCTTCGTCAATTTGTTTTCGAAGCGGTACATCTCTTCCATGCGGATCTTGCCGTTTTCCATCCAGCCGAGGATATGACGGCCGCTGGAGGCGCCGATATCGATCGCCAGATAATACGTTGTGTTTTCCATTTCACCCTTCACCCTCATTTTCACTAGCTGTAATTTTTGTTTTTGTTTGTTTTACCCTGATTACAGTTCATATAATATCACACGATTACAGATAATGCAATAGTTATTTTTGTTTTTATGTTAATTTTTTTCTGAAATTATTTGAAATATGGATTTTACCCAGAATAAATGTTGTTTTATGTGTCTTTAAAACAGAAATTCTCGATGACATATTTTTGTTATTTTCGCGTCAAACATGCTAAAACACAGATTTTAGGCGTAAAAATAACCCGGACAGACGTTTTGAGTATCTGTCCGGGTTATTTTATGATAAATCTTGATTATGTTTCGGTTTTCTTTGTGTATGTTCTGTCGAGGCGTATGCAGTCAAACGAATGTCACGCGATGACGGTCACGGGGCGGAGCTGCCAATGACCGCTGCCTTCGAGTCGGAGTTCGCGTTCGTGCTGACGCAGAAGCGTCGAACGATGACCGACACTCACGATGCCCGTATGCGGGAGTTCGCGCCGCAAAAGTTCGTAGAGTTCCTGTTCGCGCGGTTCGTCAAGTGCTGACGTCGCTTCGTCGAGGAACACCCAGTCCGGACGCGTGAGCAGGATGCGCGCAAACGCGAGGCGCTGCTGTTCGCCGAGGGAAAGGATACGGCTCCAATCGTCAATGACGTCAAGTTTGTCTTTTAATCCGTCAAGGCCGACCTTTTCGAGCGCAGCGCGAAGATCCGCGTCACTCCCCGCCGTTGCCGCCGGATAACAGAGTGCGCGGCGCAGACTGCCGAGCGGAAGATACGGGCGCTGCGGCAAAAAGAGCATGTGTCCGTTTTCCGGGTAACGGAGATCGCCCTCCGCATACGGCCAAATGCCCGCAAGTACGCGAAGGAGCGTGCTTTTGCCGACGCCGGAAGGTCCCGTCACGATAATGCGGCTTCCCGGATCGAGTGAGAGTGTGCAGTCATTGAGGAGTTTGCGTCCGTCCGGAAGCTCGACGGCAAGATCGGCAAGTCCGATTGACGATCCCTCCGATTTCCCGTACGCGACTTTACTGCGGACTGCGGCGACATCCTCCATGTGTTCCGTAAAGGCCGCGAGTCGACGAATGACGGCAGCGAGCTGGGCGATCGTGTCATACGCGTTGACAAAATACGACAGCGCATCCTGCACACGCCCGAACGCCGAAACGGTCTGCATGAGTCCGCCGAGCGCCATCGCGCCGGAAAAATACCGCGGCGCCGCCATGACGAGCGGCACGATGATCGCGAGCTGCCCGTAACCGTTGACATAGAAATTGAGGAGTTTTGTCCGCCGCATGAGCTGCCAATAGTTTTGGATGACATGGGCAAAACGCTCCTTGAGTCCCGTCATTTCGGGTTGTTCGCCGCGGTAAAACGCGATGCTTTCGCTGTTTTCGCGCAGACGCATCATATGGAAACGGAAATCCGCTTCATAGCGCTGCTGCTCAAAGTCAAGTCCGATGAGCTTGCGGCCGACGAGATGCGCAAGTCCCGTGCCGATGACGGAATACGCCAAGGAGAACCAGAACATGTAACCGTAAATGACGAATTCATGGCTCCCGATCGGAACGGTGAACGCGCCCGAAAGCTGCCAGAGAACGACGCCGAATGCGCCGAGCGTCGTGAGTTGTTTGAGGAAACCGAGCAGCAGCTGCAGCGTGAGTGACACGAACTGGTTGATGTCCTCACTGATACGCTGGTCCGGGTTATCCGTGTCGGTTTTTAACACCTGCAGGCGATAATACGTCTGATCGCTGAGCCATCCCGCCAGATACCGGTCTGTCATCCACGTTCGCCAATTGATCTGAAGCATCTGACGCAGATAAATCGCATAGACGGCAATGACGATATACGTGAACGCGAGTGCCGTAAATTCACCGACGAGCGGCCAAAACTGATCCGCCTGGTATTGCTGCAGTGCGTTGTAAAATTCGTTATACCAGCTGTTGATGCGCACGAGCAGGTATACGGAGGCGAAATTCAGTATAATGACAAAAGCGAGCAGGCCGCAGGCTTTCCATCTATGTTCGGATCTCCAGTAGCCCCGAAACAGATGCCAGAACTGCCGGATAAAGCTTCGTTTCAAATCAATCACATCCTTTTTGCTTCTTATCAGTATAGCCGTTTCCCCGTTTTCCCGCAAGCCCGTTCGAAAATGGTGTCAACGCTGCAAAATACTACGGACGGGACAACGGCGCCGAACAGTCCTCCACACTGCAGCCTAAAAGAAATCCGCTTTCGCCGAATTAAAGCCGCCTGAATCAAACCGCTGCGCTTAAACAATTCAGGCGGCAGGGCGAAAGCGGATTCTTTCTTAACGGCTTTATGCAGCAAGTCAGCTGTTCGGCGCCGTTGTCCCTTACGTTTGTTTGTCGAGGGCTTTTTGACGGTCAGTTTCCGGAAAAAGTCAGTACAATACTCCGGGAATATGGTAAAATAATAAAGATACGCAAATGATTTCAGGAGGAGATTTTATGCTTTTCTTTTATATGGGTACGGTCGTTTTCTGCGTGCTGCTCATTTTGCTCGCGCATTACGCCCCGCGCCGCCGTTTTTTCCTTATCTCGGTTCTCGTGCTCGCCGCGATCGGCGGACTGACCTATACGCTCTGGCCTGCGCACGAGGAAAAACCGACGATTTCCGCCGCTGAGCTCGAACAGCATGAGCAGCAGCAGCAGATTTTTGCCGGCTGGTATGCGGATTATCAGAAAGATCTCGGTGAACTCGACCGCAATTGGACGCAGTATCATCATATCCTCGAGGATTTTAAAGAAGACAATATCAGCATTCAAACCACATATCTGCGCCTGAACCAGCTCGAGGAGGAAAGCCGCCGCACGCAGGAACATATCGCTCAGCACAATCCGCCGCTTGCCCTCAATAACGAATGTTACGATCAGCTCGCCGTCGTTGTGCGCCGCACGAACGATTACGCCGCCGCGCAACACCGTGCGATTGCCCTAACCCGCGCCGCGGCTGATCCGGCAACGCTTCGCTCTAACGATCAGGAGGAGCAGAGCCGCCTGCTCCAGATGGTCATGATCCGCGAATCCCCCGCCGGTCTCTTCACCGCCCCCGAGATTTCGCGCATCCGCGAACTCCTTGCTACACCGAAAATGCAGGAAGAATCGTGAGAACTCTTCGATTACCGAGACGGGAGGGGACGCGCCCGATCTGCTTAAAAGCTGCCGGAGACGGGACAACGGCACCGTTGTCCCTTACGTTTATCTATCGAAGTCCATATACGCACACGAAAAAAGCCTGTACGCGATTGCGTACAGGCTTTCAATTTGCAAATGGTGGCGGCACAGAGATTTGAACTCCGGACACTGCGGGTATGAACCGCATGCTCTAGCCAACTGAGCTATGCCGC
>CACXCC010000087.1 GCA_902766015.1 uncultured Veillonellaceae bacterium | reverse complement strand
GCTTAATTCAGTCGCCTGAATCAAATCGCTGCGCTTAAGCAATTCAGGCTCCGTGCGAAAACGGATTTTTTTCTTTACGCCTTATGCGGCGAGGCGGCGGCCGCAGTGCCCCGCCCCCTTACTTGTTCTGTCAAAGTCAGACGGATCAACCCCGCCGCGCCCCGCTGACGCCTGCGTTTCGGTAGTTGAGTTATATTATCGGCAAAAACGGATGGATTTTGCCGATAATATAATTTGTGGTCAATAAATAAAGTGTTCCGGTGCGAACCTTTATACGCAAACGTAAGGGACAGGGATACCGCCATTGACCGGTTCATAAAAAACGTAAGGGGAGGGTCCCTCTCCCCGTCTCGTAAAGGATATATTGCGTCATTCTCCTGCGCGCAGGTTTTTGACCGTTTTATGTTCCAGTTTGATATCGCTGAATACGCGCTTGCCGCCGTTTCCGAGCGGGGCTTGTGCACCGAGTCCGACTTTGACGGTTTCTTTTACCGGCAGGCGGAAGAATCTTACCATGTGGTAATGGACTCCGTCCAAGGAATAGTGCGTGGAGAAAACATTGCCGACGCGGCAGATTTTGAGCCACATGTGATCGGACGCGACGTCACAGCCGTTGGCGTCATCGGAGACTTCGTTTGTCACGACGCAGACGACGGCAGTTGTCCCGAAGTCGGACGCTTCAAACGCCAGTTTTGCCCATAATCGTTCGTTTTCGATGACCATCACGGTCGCAGCGTCATAGACATCCTGATGCTTCGGCTCGACTTTGACGCGGAAAACGAAGTCGCCTTTGACTTCCGTATAGAAAAACGGCGCATTCGCTGCCGGCGCGGCGAGATTTCCGTTTTCATCGGGAATCGGGCTGCAGAACCAGTCTTTTTTGGCCGGCGTATCGATGGTTATCGTGTTACCGGTGATCTCGGCACGACTTTCGTTGATCCATTTCCATTGTTTGAAATCCATTTCTTTCCTCCTGTATCGAATATCTTTTCCCGCCGAGAGCATCATCGTATGATGCCCGGCGGATCATTGACAAATTCACAGAGTTGCCGCGTCCTGACATGAGCGCGGCTGCTTTTGCGTTTACGAGTTATTATTTCCTTTAATCCGCAAAGTCTCACGCATAAACAGAATATAAGCCGCTGTCAAAAAGAGACCGGAAGACAGCCATGCGGCTCCGTCCGTGTAATACAGGCCGGACGGACCGAGTAAACCGGTCAGAAACAGTCCGGCGCCGACGCGGCCGGCAAATTCGACAAATCCGGCCAAAAACGGTGCACGGGTGCTCCCCATCGCCTGCAGGGAAGCGCGAAAAACCTGCATCCCGTAAGCGGTAAACAAAAAGAGACTCATGACAACGAGGTAAGCATACGCGATCTGCAACACCGCATCGGCATTTGCCGCATCGCCCGAGATAAAGAGCGCGACAATTTGGCGTCCGTAAATCAACATGACGGCGGTAATCACCAGCGAAAAAGAAATCGACAACATCAACGTTTTGCGGATACCGCTCCGAATACGATCAATTTTACCGGCGCCCCAGTTTTGTCCGACGAAAGTCGAAGCCGCATAGCCGAACGCGGCCGCGGAACAGTCAAGCAGGCCGTGCAGTTTATTCGTTGCAGTAAAGCCGGCGACAAACAAAAAGCCGCAGCTGTTAATGAGGCTTTGGACAATAATCCCGCCGAAAACGACGACCTGCTGCTGAAGTGCCAGCGGCACACCGAGATGAAGCAGTTCCCGGATGACATCACGATCCTTTTGCCAATCCGTTTTAGTAAAATGAAACCATTCATTTTGACGGATGACACGGAAACAGTAAAAAAACGCAAACAACTGCGCGGTCAATGTCGCAACAGCCGCACCGATAATCCCCCAGCCGAAAACCAAAATGAACAAGAGATCGAGCAGGACATTCAAAACAGCGGCAATCCCCATCGCGGTCAACGGATTACGGCCGTTGCCGAGCGCCCGCAGAAACGCGGCCGACATATTGTACGCGATGACGATCAACGTGCCGGCATACATCAGTCCCAGATAGGTACAAGCCTGATCCAGAATGTTGTCCGGCGTATCCAGCAGGATCAAAACAGGCCGCGTCAACCCTACGGCTAAAACGGTCAAAGTCAACCCGATCACAAAGCACAATTTGATCGACATGGCCGCCGCTTTTTTGAGTCCTGCAATATCCCCCGCGCCGAACCGCTGCGCAACGAGAACGGAAAATCCCTGCGTCAATGCCGTTATCGCCCACAAAACCAGCCAGTAAAGCCAATCCGTAGCGCCCAACGCCGCCAAAGCTTCCACGCCTACGCCGCGCCCGACAATCGCCGCGTCAACGATCTGATAAAGCTGTTGACCGATATTCGTCAATATCAAAGGAAAGGCAAACTTTGCAATCAACGGCGTAGGATTTCCCACCGTCATATCCGCAGTCCGCCGCATCTTTTTGTGTTCGATAGTCCCCATTCCATCACCCGAGTTCCCCTGAATTATTCTGAATGAATCCGATATACTGTAAGTATGTCGGCAATTTCACTCTTTTTCCGGTGACATTCCCTGCTGACTTTAAAAACAACATCAAGGTGCCGGGAAAATTACCGGAACAGCATCATCACAATTCCTCCGACAGTCGGCAGCGCAACAATCGAGGCCTTGAGGAACGAAACCGGCGCGAGATGCGTGCCCTTCGCGCCGAACCAGGCGCCGATCATAAGGCCGAGGAGCGTCTGGAGGAAAATCGACGGATCGAGGCGTCCGTAAAAGAGATACCCGAGTCCTCCGGACGCGGAAATCGGGAGAATAATCATCATACAGGTGCCGATGGACTTTAAAAGCGGCACGCCGAAAATAATCAGCAGCGAAATCTGGATAAAGGCGGCCGCGCCGATGCCAAACGCGCCGGAAAGGAAACCGTTCACAATACCCGTCAAAATCCCGTAAACCCAGAGGCGGCGCCCCGTGAGGAGCTCCGTGCGGATATGAATATGACGATCAAGCCACTCGGACTGATAGAGCTTCGTATAGAGAATCACGGCACTGCAGCAGATCATGAGCGCCGTCATAAAACTCAAAATCTCGGACGGCAGGACATTCGAAAAACTCGCTCCCGCGAGAGCGCCGATGATGCCGCCGAGTCCGATGATCGCGCCCGTTTTGACGACGACTTCGTGTTCGCGGAAATGACTCACGGCGCCCGAAATCATCGTAAACGTCATCGACGCGAGCGCGACGGCAAGAGCCGTATGAATCGGCACGCCGAATCCAACCGTGAGTAACGTGATCGTAACGCCGGCGCCGCCTGCGCCGACAAATCCGATGACGGCACCGAGAAGAAGCATCGAGGCAAAAAGCATGAGAGAACAGTCCCCTTTCCTGAAACACAGAGGATAAACAAAAAAGCCAGGACGCGAAATCCTGGCTTGTAATTTCTGGTGACTCCTATGAGATTCGAACTCATGAACCCGCCGTGAGAGGGCGGTGTCTTAACCGCTTGACGAAGGAGCCGCGCTAATGAACAAGTAGAATTATATTACATTTCCTGCAGTTTGGCAAGACTTTTTTTCAGGCGGCTGAGGGACTCGTCCTTGCCGAGAATGGCGAGGATTTCGGTCGCTCCGCCCGGCGTTACTTTCTGACCTGCGGCTGCGATGCGGAGAACCCACATGACGAGACCTTTTTTGACACCGGCAGCGGCGATTTTCTCTTCGAGCAGTGCGTAAAGATGATCGTTGTTCCAGTCGGACGTGTCAACGCCTTCGAGTACCTCAATGAACGACGGGAGAATCTCCGCGGCTTTTTCCGGCGTGACTTTGTTGCGCTTGTTCTGATAGAGCGACGCGTCAAATGCCGGCTGGTCGATGAGGAAGGCGATTTCCTGCGGGATCTCGCCGAAACGCTGGAGGCGCGTTTTGAGGAGTGTTGCGAGCGTACTCCACGAAGCGTCGAGATTTGCCGGCAGGTCGCCCGCGTACGCGCGCGCTTCCTTCGCAAATGCTTCATCCGTCATTTTCTTAAAGTATTCGCCGTTGATCCAGCCGAGTTTGTCATAGTCAAAGACGGCCGGGGATTTCGACAGTCCGTCGAGGCTGAACGCGCCGATGAGCTCGTCCATCGAGAAGATTTCCTGATTTGTCGTCTTCGGGTTCCAGCCGAGCAGGGCGACGTAGTTCGTGATTGCTTCCGGCAGATAACCCATTTTGACGAGATCGTCAAAGCTCGTTGCGCCGTGACGTTTCGAGAGCTTGGAGACGGAGCCGTCCTCATTCTTGCCCATGACCGGGGCGAGATGGATAAACGTCGGCAGCTCCCAGCCGTACGACTGGTAGAGAAGGACGTGTTTCGGCGTTGACGTGATGAACTCGGCGCCGCGGATGATGTGCGTGACGTGCATGAGATGGTCATCGATGACGTTTGCGAAGTTGTACGTCGGCATACCGTCGCGTTTGAGGAGGACCTGGTCCTCGAGTTCTTCGTTCGGGATCGTGATGTTGCCGTGCAGCACGTCAAAATACGTCGTTTCGCCCGTGAGCGGCATTTTCTGACGGATGACATACGGATCGCCGTTTTTGAGGTGCTTATCGATGACGTCCTGCGGCAGATCGCGGCATGTACGGTCGTAACCGCCGAATTTGCCGGTCGAATGATCCTCGTCCGGATCGCAGAAGCAGTAGTACGCCGCGCCGAGTTTGACGAGTTTTTCGGCGTATTCCTTGTAGATATCCATGCGTTCGCTCTGGACGTACGAGCCGTATTCGCCACCGATGCCGGGACCTTCGTCCGGAATGATCTTTGCGGCAGCGAGCGTGCGCTCGATAAAGTCAACGGCGTCGGCGACATAACGCGCGCGGTCTGTGTCTTCGATGCGCAGGATAAACGTCCCGTTGTTGGCTTTCGCGAACAGGTAAGCGTAAAGCGCGGTGCGCAGATTGCCGATATGCATATAGCCCGTCGGGCTCGGGGCAAAACGCGTGCGTACAGTTTTTTCAGTCACAGTAAATCCTCCTTATAAAAAGGGTTCCCGCATCCTGACGTCAGGTGCGGGAACCCGTCAGACTCAGTAACGGAGATAACGGTAAAGGGCGCGGTACATGACGGCCGAGCTTGCGGCGCCCGGGTCTTCATAGCCGATGCCGCGTTCGCCGATGAGGCTCGCGCGTCCTTTGCGGGCGGCAATTGTCGTCGTGTACTGCAGTCCTTCGTTGACGGCGCGGAGTCCGTCGAGCAGGCAGTCATTGAGTTTCTTGCCTTCGGCATTCTCTGGCAGGAAACAATCGCGCAGCGGGATGAGCACGTCAAGCATCGTCTTGTCGCCCTTGGCGGCGCGGCCGCGTTTTTGGATCGCGTCAATCGCTGCCGTGAGGAGTTTTTCGATGTCTTTGATGCAGAGACGCGTGTCGTCGTCGCAGGCCTGACCTGCGCGGACAAACGCAATGCCGTAAAGCGGTCCCGCGGCGCCGCCGACGTTTTCGATCAGCGTGCGTCCGATCGTTTCGAGGACAGGTCCCGGTTTCGTCGTGTCCGCCATTTCGTCAACGGCTTCCTGAACGGCCGCAAAGCCGCGGCTCATATTGACCCCGTGGTCACCGTCACCGGTTTTCGCGTCAAGGTTGGTCAGATAATCTTTCTGTTCATAAATCGCTTCGGCAACCGCATCGAGTGCGTCTTTGATTCTGGTCATATAAAGGCATCCTTTCTGCAGTAACAGTATCCGTCTCGCACGGCCCCGTAGGACTATGCGTTATTTGTTATAATTACAACATTTATTATATCATGCCCGATTAAAAGCACAAGTGAGAATTGACAGACTTATTTTCCCGTTGCCTGCCTTTGACAAGTAAAGTATAATAAAAGGGAATTGATTTTTGAAAATTTATATACATTTTGGTATAGAGAGGAAGGGCCGAAGACGATGGAAATCAAAGATATGCGGGCGTTTTATGCCATTGTCGAAGAAGGAAATATCAGTCATGCGGCGCTGCGTCTTGACATTGCGCAGCCGGCGCTTTCCCGTCAAATGAAACGTCTCGAGACGGCACTCGGCGTGCAGCTTTTCGAGCGCGGGAGTCGTCGTATCCGTTTGACGGATGCGGGACGGGTCCTCTATTCGCGTGTCGAGCATATTCTCGGCATGGTTGACGGGACGGTACGCGAAATCAAGGAAATCGGCTCGGGCGTTGCGGGTTCGATCCGCCTCGGTACGATCACGTCATCGGGCGCGATGCTGCTCCCCGAACTCATCACCGAATTTCACCGCCGTTATCCCGAGGTGACGTATCAGATCTGGGAAGCGGAAGGCGCGCGCATCCTCGAACTCCTCGACAACCGCGTCATCGAGATCGGCGTGACGCGTACGCAGGTTGACACGCGCATTTACGACTCACTCGTCCTGCCGAACGAGCCGCTTGTCGTCATCATGAACAAAGAACATGAAATCGGCAAAAAACCGGATACGATCGCGTTTAAGGAACTCAAAAACGCGCCGATCCTCATCCCGCTGCGTTGGCAGTCCACGTTTACGGCGACATGCCGCAAAAGCGGCTTCGAGCCGGATATCGTCTGCGTCAGCGACAGTATCATTCAGGATCTGCTGCTCGCAAAACGCAATGTCGGTGTCGCCGTCCTGCCCGTTTCGTCCAAAACGCTCCTCACCGACGGAAATCTCCTCTATAAACGGCTCACCGAGCCCGAAATGAGCACGCATACCGTCATCGCATGGCTCAAAAACCGCACGCTTTCGACGTCAAGCGAGCATTTCATCGATCTCTTCCGCGAAATCTATTTCGGCAAGGTCGCGTCAAAATAAAACTTCCCAAAATAAAACTTCCATTAGAAAAGAAGGGAATCGCTTTCCTTTTTCATCCGGGACGTTTATAGTAAAAGCAATGACACACGGTTTAAGGAGGTTTTGACATGGCAGAGCCACTGCGTATCTTTATCGTCGAGGACGAACGCCGGATTGCCCGTTTCCTGCAGATCGAACTCGAACACGAAGGCTATAAAACGGCCGTCGAAAGCAACGGCACGCGCGCCTTTGAGCGCATCATCCAGGAAAAGTACGATCTCGTCCTGCTCGACCTTATGCTGCCGGGGATGGACGGCATGACGATCTGCCGCAAGGTCCGCGAGGTTTCGCAGATCCCGATTATCATGCTGACGGCAAAAGATGACGTCGAGGATAAGGTAAACGGCCTCGATAACGGCGCCGACGATTATCTGACGAAGCCGTTTGCGATCCAGGAACTCCTCGCGCGCATCCGCAACGTCATGCGCCGCCGCGCGGAAACGGACACGCCGGAGGGCGAAAAGCTGCAGGTCCGCGATCTCGTCATGTATCCGAGCCGCTACGAGGTTCAGGTCAAAGGTCAGGAAGTCCAGCTTACGAAAAAGGAATATTCGCTGCTTGAGTATCTCCTGCGCAACAAACGCACGGTACTCACGCGCGACCAGATCCTGCAGGAAGTCTGGGGCTACGATTATGCGGGCGATACGAATGTCGTTGACGTGTACATCCGCTATCTGCGCGCGAAGATCGACGATCCGTTTCAGGAGAAATTTATTTATACCGTACGCGGGGTAGGCTATGCGATTAAGGATTGAGCAGTTTTTCCGCCGCCTGCCTCTGCTGCCGTCAAGAACGCGCATTTCGACGAAGATCACGCTGCTTTACGCGGCGATCCTCTTCGTCGTTCTTATTTTTACGAGCGTCGTCATGGGCGTGGGCATTTACTTTTCCTTTTATCATCAGGCGGAGAAGGAAATCAACATCAGCATGCATCATGTCATGCGCAACATCGAAACCGGCAAGGCGTTTTCGCCGGGATTCTGGCAGAGCAATCCGCTGCTCCCGGGCGTTGTGATGCGCGTGACGGACATTACGGGCGAGGTCGTCTACGATACGGATCCGCGTTATCCGTCGCTCGGTATGATCGAATCGGGACGTATGAAAAACTGGAAACCGTTCTGGGCAAGCGATCAGATGGATGTGGCGCGCGTCTATAATATGGCCGTTTATCATGCGACGGGGGATTTTACCTATGAAGGTCAGGTTTACCGGCTGCATTTCCTGCGGACGATTACGTCGGAGACGGATTACCTCGCGACGCTGCAGCGCATGGTTCTCGTGACGACGATTATCGGGTTTATCATCGCGCTCATTGCGGGATATTTCCTCAGCAACCGCATTTTAAAGCCGCTCCGGACGATGACGCAGACGGTGCGGAAAATCGAGGTCGAAAATATGGACAGGCGCATCGAAGTGCCGCCGTCCAAGGACGAAATGGCGGAACTCGCGGAGACGTTTAACCATATGCTCGATCGTTTGCAGGCGGGCTTTAAACAGCAGCAGCAGTTCGTTTCGGATGCGTCGCACGAACTGCGTACGCCGGTCACGGTCATCCTCGGCTATTCGGATCTCCTGTCGCGCTGGGGGCGCTCGGATAAGGAAGTCCTCGACGAGGGCATCGCGTCGATCTGTTCGGAGGCCGAGAATATGCAGCAGCTTATCGAGAAACTGCTGTTCCTCGCGCGCGCGGACCAGAAACGTCAGGTCCTGCACAAGGAGATGCTCGAACTCTCCGAACTCATTGCGGACGTCGTGAAAAAGATGCAGATCGTGGCAAAAGATCACACGGTGACGCTCGGCGTAAACGATGCGGCGCTCATTTACGCCGATCCCGTGACCATTCGTCAGATGCTCCGCATTTTCCTCGACAATGCCGTCAAGTATACGCCGGCGGGCGGAACGATCACGATCGCGTCGAAGCTCTGTCCGGACAGGAAACACATCCTTGTCACGCTCGCGGATACGGGCATCGGCATCGCGAAGGAAGAGCAGGAGCGCATTTTCGAGCGGTTCTACCGCGTTGACACGTCAAGGACGAAGATCGGCAACGGCGTGGGCGGTACAGGCCTCGGCCTTTCGATCGCGCGCTGGATTGCGGCTCAGCATGACATCGCGATCCGCGTCGAAAGCGAGCCGGGGCAGGGCACGACGTTCTTTTTGACGATCCCGCTCGTCGACGAAAACGACTGACGTTTAACCTTTATTTGACATAAAAACCTTTCCGGTGACATCATTTTCGGTGCCGCCGGAAAGGTTTTTTTCGTTTTTGTTCGGATTCTCGGCAGGAAGTACGGCAGAAGAGGACGAATAAAATCCTAAGAAAGCAAGTTACACCGGGAGGGATCGGAATATGAAGGTTTTGGTTACGGGAGCGACGGGGCAGCTCGGACATGACTGCGTCAATGAGTTCCGGCACCGCGGTCGGGAGGTCCGAGGCGTTTCGAGCAAGGATTTTTCGCTGACGGATCCGCAGGCGGCATACGATTATGTCACGGCGTATCAACCGGATGTCATTGTTCACTGTGCGGCGTATACGGCCGTTGACCGCGCCGAGGATGAACCGGATCTCTGCCGCGCCGTCAATGCGGGCGGAACGAAAGCGCTCGCCGAAGCCGCACGCGATACGGGCGCGAAGATGATCTATATCAGCACGGACTACGTGTTCCCCGGCGACGGCACAGAACCGTACAAGCCGGACGCGCCGACGGGACCGCGCAACGTTTACGGTCAGACGAAACTCGAAGGCGAACAGGCCGTGCGCGAAACGGTCAAAGAACATTTCATCGTGCGCATTTCGTGGGTGTTCGGCATCAGCGGCAAAAACTTCGTGCGTACGATGCTGAAACTCGCCGAGACGCACAAGACATTGACCGTCGTTGACGATCAGATCGGTTCGCCGACGTATACGCGCGACCTCGCCGTCCTGCTCGCGGACATGGCGTCAACGGATCGGTACGGCACGTATCATGCGACGAACGAGGGATATTGTTCGTGGTGCGGCTTTGCGCGCGAGATTTTCCGTCAGGCGGGCGTCTATGTCAAAGTCAAACCCGTCCCGTCCGAGGCATACCCGACAAAAGCCGTACGCCCGCACAATTCGCGGCTCGACAAAGGCGCGCTCGACCGCGCCGGTTTCCTGCGTCTTCCGCGTTGGCAGGATGCAGTCGGACGTTATCTCATCGAGCTCGTCAGTGCCGGAAAACAGTACTGACGTCAACAATCCTCTCTGTATACACTGGAAATGTACTTTTGCTCTTGCTAATCTTCCCTGTTTGGTGTATACTAACGAATGTGTTTCTGTAACGAACTTATCAAAAAAACGTTTATCGAGAGAGGATGTTGTCTGTGTTTCGTACCTTAGGTAAAAAGTATCTGGAAACCGCACTGATCAAGTTGATTTTTGTCGGTCTCATCATCGGCCTCTTGATCGCGGCATTTTTGCCGTCGGCCGTACCGGCTGTCGCCGTTCTCGGTGACTTCTTCGTCCGCGCGCTGAAAGGCGTCGCGCCGGTTCTCGTCTTTATTCTCGTCATGAACGCCATGGCGCAGAAAAGCGCAGACGCCGGAACGTCGATGCGCCCGATTGTTCGTCTTTATGTCGTGGCCACGTTCCTCGCGTCCATTGTCGCCGTCGGATTTTCGTTCATTTTCCCGACGAGCCTGCAGCTCCAGATCGCCGATGCGACGGTCAATCCGCCGAGCGGCATCATCGAAGTCCTGCACAATCTGCTGCTGAGTGTCGTTGACAATCCGGTTCACGCGATCGCAAACGCGAACTATATCGGTATCCTCGCATGGGCGATCCTTGCCGGTATTGCCCTGCATTCCGCTTCCGATCATACGAAAGTTGTCCTGAATGACTTTGCCAAAATGATCACGAAAGTCGTTCAGTGGGTCATCCGCTTTGCTCCGTTCGGTATTATGGGCCTCGTTGCCGACGCCGTCGGAACGCACGGTTTCGGCGCGATGGTCGCGTATCTGCAGATTCTCGGTGTCCTTTTGGCATCGTTCTTCTCCGTTGCGCTCATTATGAACCCGCTTATCGTTTATCTGCACATTCACCGCAATCCGTATCCGCTCGTCTGGACGACGCTGAAGGAAAGCGGTCTCTACGCATTCTTTACGCGCAGCTCGGCCGCGAATATCCCGGTCAATCTGTCCCTCTGCAAACGTCTCGGACTGGACGAGGATACGTATTCGATTTCGATCCCGCTCGGCGCAACGATCAACATGAGCGGCGCGGCGATCACGATCGCGGTTCTTTCGCTTGCCGCAGCTCATACGCTCGGCATTGACATTGACCTGCCGACGGCGCTTCTCCTGTGCCTCGTTTCTACGGTAGGCGCATGCGGCGCATCCGGCGTCGCGGGCGGCTCGCTCCTCCTGATCCCGGTTGCCTGCGCTTCGTTCGGTATCGGCAATGATATCGCGATGCAGGTTGTCGGCGTCGGCTTTATCATCGGCGTCATTCAGGATGCCTGCGAAACGGCCCTGAACAGTTCGACGGACGTTCTCTTTACGGCAACCGCCGAGTTTGCTCAGCGCGCCAAAGAAGGGACGCTGAAGGCCGAGGATCTTGTTCCGGAACATGAAGACTAATATGGAGTTATGCGCGTCAGCCTACGGGCCTGTGAGCCTGTTCCTGCTTCCATGCTGACGGCTATAAAAAATCTCTTTCGCTTAATTCAGTTGCCTGAATCAAATCGCTACGCTAAAACAATTCAGGCTCCGGGCGAAAGAGATTTTTTTATTGACGCCTCAAGCAGCAAAGTCAGCAGGAACAGGCTCACAGGCCCTTCGGCTGCTCGGTAACTCGGCGGCTGGAGGAAAAGGACGCCTCAAGCAGCAAAGTCAGCGGGATCGGGCTCCCGATTCCTCCGGCGGACGTGACGCCGAAGTCATTTTCCTGCTGCCTGGGCTGCGGATTCGAGATGCAGTGGACCTTCGGCTGCTCGGTAACTCGGCGGCTGGAGGAAACGTGAGGGAGAGTGCAAAACGATCCGGCTGAGCTTTGAAAAGGAACCGTAAGGGGGAGCGGCGGACGATCCTGCTGACATTTAACGGAAACGTAAGGAAGAGCGGCCCGGCCCCGGAGGGCGTTGCTGAAGAAGGCGTAAAGAAAAAATCCGTTTTCGCCCTGCCGACTGAATTGTTTAAGCGAAGCGGTTTGATTCAGTCGGCTTTAATTAGGCGAAAACGGATTTTTTTAGCCGCAGCTCAGCCCTCCGGGGCCGGGCCGCTCTTCCGTCGGGGGGATGGAAAACGGGAAGCAGGATCGTCCGCCGCTCCCCGTCGGGATCATGTCAAAGATTAACTGCGGATAATGAGCGCCATAAACACGAGATCTTCGGTTGCCGACGCATTCGCAATCCCGTGCTTCTCGCCGTCCGG
>CACXCC010000086.1 GCA_902766015.1 uncultured Veillonellaceae bacterium | reverse complement strand
GATGACGCCGTCAGCTGCGAGCTGGGATACAGCGTCATAAGCCCAATGATCCATCGGAACATCGGAGAACGGATTTGCAGCAGCGAAAGTCGTGCTTGCAGCACCGATTACCAGTGCACTCGTGAGTGCAGCAACGAGAGTCTTTTTCATAATAAAATCCTCCTCTAAAAACTAAAAATGAAATTTTTGTCGCCGGAGCTCCGACCAGGAGAAGGATTTTTTCTAAGAGTTTCCGTGTTTCCTCTTTACATATCCTTTACCTGTTCTTTACTCTTGCATGATCATTATAGCATATAGTTGCCGAATTCGCCTATCTTTTTGCATAATTTTTTTGTCATTTTGCCTTAAACATGTTATTTTTAATCGGATTCCAATCAAATTTATCGAAATCTTGCTCATTTTTCGTATATATTGTCAGACAATTATCGGTATAAAGGCAAAAAAAATCCTTTGCAGACAGACGGTATATCCTGCCCGCAAAGGAATTTCTCTTATTTTGCTGTCATAACGGTTTTGTCAAAACGGATCAGAATAAGAATTCAACGCGGCCGAAGAGCGTCTCTGCATCAGCGCCGTCCGTGATGTTTTCACCGTTGAAGTATTTCGCCGTTGCAACGACATTCTTGGTAAGCGTGTAGTTCGTGCCGATGACCCAGCCTTTCGTGTTCCACTGCGCTTCATCCTGCGTTGCGAACGGGGAAACATTTGCGCCGAGATAACGGTAACCGGCCCATGCGCCCCAAGTGCCTTTGTTCATTCCGTCGGCACCTTTGTAGTCATATTCTGCCTGCCAGCTGTAATCGTTGTCGTCGGCTTCCGTGTTGTTCGCATATGCACCGAAGAGTTTGCTGGAGCCGTCAAAGTCATAGCCGGCATTGACAGACCAGATGTTGGCGTCATCCGAGTCACCGTAACCGTAATCCGTATTGAAGGCATTGTTCTTATCGGCAAAGTCATAGCTGTTCAGATGATAGTAACCTGCGCCGATATGGAGTTTGTTCGGCTCATACTGGAGATTAATCCCCTGCAGGCTTGCCGTATCTGTGAATTCATAAGCGCCGTTTTTCGCACCATCGAAACGACCGCCGAGGAGCGTTGCCTTGAGTTCGTTGCCGAACGTGACGGCAGCGCCGGAGAACTCGTCATCGAAGAGCAGGCCGCCGAGCTGACCTTCGCCTTCGTTCGTGTAGAGTTCCTGTTTACCGAGGCGAACCATGAAGTTGCCGTAGTTGCCTTCCGCATAAGCGCGGTTGAAGTCAGCTTTTGCACCGTCTTCATTATTGTTGTTCATGTCACGGTCATGAGCAAGATCCGTGTTGACGTCAACGCGGGCGTTTACCGTCCAATGATCATTAACTTCAGCGGACGGCTCGAGACGGAACAGCAGGTTGTCCGTGTTGTCTTTTTCGCCGTCATCGCGAATGCTCATATACGTATACTCGGCTTTGCCCGACCATTTGACTTTGTCGGCATGTTTCTCGAGGTTGCTGACGCGAACACCGAGGTTGTTCAGTTCATCGGCAAATTCGGCAGCGAGTTTGTTGATGAGAGCCTGATCAGCGCCGGAGACATTCGTCTTTGCCATGGCTTTTGCGATCATCTGAGCCATTTCGTAACGCGTGATGTTCTGCTGGCCGCGGAACGTCGTGTCACCGTAACCTTCGATGACGCCGTCGGCAGCAAGCTGGGATACTGCGTCATATGCCCAATGATCCATCGGAACATCGGAGAACGGGTTGGCAGCAGCAAACGTCGTGCTGGCTGCGCCGATTACCATTGCACTCGTCAGTGCAGCAACAAGAGTCTTTTTCATAATGAAATCCTCCTCTAAAACGAAAACATAAACCAATCGTTGCAGGAGCTCCGATCAGGAGAAGGAATCTTTTAAACGAGTTGCCGTGTTTCCTCTTTATGTTTCCTTTACCTGTTCTTTACCCTTGCATGATCATTATAGCATAATGATTTCCATTATCAATTGTCCGATTGCATAATAAATCTGTCATTTTGATATTGATAATCATATTTTAATGATTCTACATTTCATTTCGAAAAAAGACATAAAAATGCCGCCCCTTGGAGAGGGGCGGCATTTTCAATAGGGGAAGAGGACTATCAATATTTGACACGTTACTCCGGAATGACAATCTTCGTAACGGTATCAAGCAGAGCTTTTTCTCCCTGATCAACCCAGATCTGATACAGATGCATATCGCTGATCTGCGAGTAGAGGTAATCTCTCAGTGTATTGAACGGTTTGCCTTTGAGGTCGGCATCGCTGAATTTGTAAACCGGTTTCGTGATCTTCTGCAGTTCGGCAGCAACCCATTTGCAAACCGGAGCCGTCAGGACGAAGTCATGGTCACCGAGATGTACGAGGAAGCCCTCCGGACGACGCGGCAGCGGGAGCGTCTCGCCGTTCGATGCGAGGTAACCGGATTTGATCGGGTCAACGCCGGCGATGATCGATGCAGCTTTGATCCAGCCGACAACCTGTTTTTCGGAGGATTCCCAACCCGGATGCTCATGCGAATCGGCGATCGTGATAACGAGATCCGGATCAAGTCCGCGATGGATTGCATCGGCGATTTCCATGATGTGATGATCACCCGTGCCGGCAACGTTGATTTCCGGCAGGCAAGAATTGTCATCTTTCCACTGGAGAACCCACGGTTTCTGATTGTCATGGAGCAGGATTGCGCTGACAAGGAGTTCGTAGTTCAAGGAGTAGCCGTACATCTGCTCGTAAGCATCATATACGCCGAGTGCCGTCTGCAGGTCCGTTGCAACATGGGCAATGAGGCCGCCCGGATAAGCATGATGGCTCATCCAGCCGCTGCCCGGGGATACTTTGTAGTTCTGGATAACTGTATCCGGTCCTTTGTCCGGCGGGAAGAGCTGGCTCGTCGTATTGTCGGATTTGACGTAACCGGCATCGAGGAGTTTCATGAGCGTACGCTGTTTGCTTGCTTCATCCGGATAGAGCTCGAGGATCTTCGGACGCGTGCCTTCGAGGCCTTCGAGAGCGATCTTACGGACTTTCGCATCTTTGACGTTCTTTGCTTTGTCCATCAGGTATTCGTAGCCCGGGCCCGTCATGGCAGCGCGGTCAACCATCTGCTACGGCGTCAAATTACGGCATTCCGACCAAGCAACCGGTTTGATGTCAAATTTGCGCGGAGCAGCGGAAACTTTCTTCGGTTCCGTTCCCAATCCGCTCGGAAGAGCCGTAGCCGTTACTGCGGCAACAGCGCCCATAGCGGAGAGTTTGAAGAAGTCTCTGCGGCCGATTTTTTTGTCCCATAAATGTTGTTCTGACATATTCGCTCACCTTTCTATACACTTAAATGAATTTTAACTTCAGTTCTCTACTGACTTCATCCCGCTGAAACGGGGCATCCCCTTTCCGAATTACTTTTACTTCATAACTCTTATTTTAACATAAATTTTACAAACTTTACATAGTTTTTACATTAAAATCAGAGTTTTTCCGAAAAAGTAATAGGAAATAGGATGCCCCAGTGTCAGAAGAATATATTAGAGAAGAGATTCTTATTTAGCACCGACAACGTCATGTTCGGCAATCCACTGCGACCACGGAGTCTGGAAGTTATCTGCCTTGTTCTCCTGGACGTATTTGTAGAACCATTTAACCATGCGTGCTTTGTCCCAATAGAACGGAGCTTTGTACTGTGCCGGTTTCGGTTCGGCAATCGTGTAAGCCACGTAGTTGCCGCCGATGAGATACTGACGACGGAGAATTTCGTCAAGCGAAACATCCGGGTTGTTCATGATATCAACCATGGCCATGTAAGCCGTCGTGCGGCCTGCACCTGCTTCGCAATGGAAGTGGAGCCATGCGTCTTTCGGGAGCGATTTATAGAAGGAAATAAACTGATCAATGTACTGCGGCTGCGGCCAAATGTGGTCACGTGCCGTGATGCGGAAGTAACGAACACCGAGTTCGTTCGCAACTTCTTCTTCGGTCTGTGCATTCGTAACTTTGATGACCTGCGGATCCTTGGCGTATTTGTCATAGGAACCGGCAACGAGATCGGCAACCGTAACGCCGTTTGCGTTGTTCTGTGCAGCTCTCAGACGATCTTTTTCGTCTTTCATGATGGCAGCGTAGTTGTCATTCTTGTCCGCATTGCCCCAGTCACGCAGGCCGTACCAGCTGACCGGAAGTCCGTCGAAGTAGCCGTGGGATTCCTGACGAAGGTCAACGTCATAGATCGGGCCTTTGGCGTATTTCTTGATTTCGGCGATTGCCGCTTTGAAGCCTTCTTTGGACATTTCGGCACTGCCGGAGATGTTCAGCGTATCGAGGCCTTTACGCGTCGGCTCGGCTTTGCCGTCAAAGTATTTTGCGACTTTCTTCGTGATTTCGTTCGTATACGGGGAGTGGCTCGTACGGAAGTTGCGCGGCAGTACCGCTTCGTTCTTCGCGTCACGTCTCCAGACAAATCCGGAGTAGTCAACTTCGCCGTCCGTGTAGTTATGATCCTTCGTCCACTGCTGATACGTCATGTCAAGGTTCGGATGAGCGACGACGTAATCATAGAACTGTTTCGTGAAACGATAACGTTCGATGTAGAGCTGACGCTCCCAGTTCTGTTTCTTATCCGGGATATCGCTGAGGTCAACTTTGCCGAGGAGATACTGGCGTTTGACGATATCGTTGAAGCTGACGCCTTTCGGTGCGCTCTTCAGGATATCATGCATGATCATGAAGATCGTCGTACGTCCCATACCGGCATAGCAGTGATAATGGAGCCATGCGTCAGCCGGAAGCGTTTTGTAGAAGTCAAGGAACTGGTCAACCTGGGCATCACTCGGACGGAAATGGTCTTCAATCGCAAGACGCCAATAGTTACCGCCGTGTTCTTTGACGACCTGTTCCTCAGTGCGAACGCGTTTTGCGTTGATGTAGATTGGAGGGCCGACTTTGTTGCCGTTATCGTTGAAGGTATAGACTTCAATCGGCTGATTTTTGAACGCTTCGTTCAGCTGATCGATCTCACGATGTTTTGCTTCTTCCGGACGCCAGCCGTCATTACCCCAGTCTTTGTAGGAGAACCAGCTGACTGCCATGCCATCGAGGTAACCGTGGGATTCCAAACGAAGGTCAATGTCATAGAACTGTTTCGGTTTTACCGGTATCGTCTCGAGGATTTTCCCGAGTTCTTTTTCCGAGAAGCAGCTGCTTGCCGATACGTTGCTTTCTTTCAGACCAACATCACTCGGCATAACGCCGTCACGCGTCATACCCGTCAGTTCATCCTGGCAGGAACGGAAGTTGCGCGGAAGCTGATCTTTGTCATAACGGTCAACTTTTAATGCCAGTTTCGGAGCTTTGAAGTCCTTTGCTTTATCCGTATTGCCTGCGTCTTTTGCCGATGCGACAGCGCCGACCTGCAGAGCCATCATAACGGCTAATGCGACGGAAACAAGAGGTTTTACCGGACGTTTCATGGTATCAATCCTTTCCCCAAATGATATATTCTACTTAATTAGAATTTCGTCGTAAGTTTCAGATAGAAGTTGCTGAGGTTCTGTCTTGCCATCGTGTAACCCGTGTTGCCGCCCCAGACGTTATCGGAATCCGGTTTATTGTGGCTCCAATAACGGATGAGTTCGAGCTTGGAATTGTTGCTGAGCATGTAGCTGAGGTCAAGTCCGAAGCCCTTGAAGCCGTCCGGTCCGACATAATCGTTCCAGCTGCTGTAATCCGACGTCATGAAGAGGTTCTGGTCTGTATTGATCCACTCGAGCGTTGCCTGGAAATCGCCTTTCTTCTTGGCATGACCGTAGTTGAGGTCGATGAGGTAGCCCTGCGGTTTGCTCTTCGAACCCGAGAACCAATAACCGTACGTTGCATCCGACGTATCATTGACGAACGGTTTATCGTTATTCGTGCTGCGGATGTACTCAGCGGATGCCCAGAGTTTACCGACGATCGGCGTCGAACCGAAGATACCGATGTAATGATCCGGCTGCTGTTTACCGATGTAAGCACCGAGGTAAGCATCTTTTGTGAAGTTATGCTGATAGTTCAAATACGTCAGGATACGCGTTCTCGTTGCCGGATCTTCATAGATCTTGTCGAGCGAGTCACGGCCGTAAGCAACGGAAACAATATCACGCGGCGTGAACTGCCAGTCAGCCGAGAAGCAGTTAATGCCCGGTTTGTCAACCCAAAGGCCGTTACCGATCTGGCGATCCTGAATACCTGCCGTTACCTGCAGGCCGTTCTTAAAGTCTTTGCGGACATAAGCGCGCTCGAGTTTCAGCTGCGTGCTTTCCTGACTGTATTTATCCGAACCCACGAGCTGACCATTCTTATTATTTGGCAGGTAATTCCCATTTGAGTCATACAGCGTCTCGCCGGTGGTCTTATCGGTAAGAACTTTATTGTAGATCTTATATTGTTTTTTCGGTTCATAGCTCGTCGCTTTCATTTTGAAGCCGACACCGACCATATAATCATCCGGCAGCGAAGCTTTACCGTTGAGCTTCCACTCGCCTTTGACTTTGTTCTTGCCGTCTGAAGAACTCCAGTAACCGGTCTTGACGGAACCGCCCCATTTAATCTGGCCGGCCTGTTTCTTTTCAACCTTCTTCAGGTTCTTATCGGATTTCTTCTGCTGGTCTTTGACTTTCTGGAGCTGCTGCTCGAGTTCGTAGAGACGTGCAGAGAGAGCCTGAATCTCATTCTGCATCAGCTCCGGATCACCGGTAGCTTCGGCAGCTTCGGCACTCGGCATTACACCGATTGCCATGCTTGCGGCGAGTGCACAAGCGACTAATTTCTTCTTGCTGTTTACCATTCTCTTCTCTTCCCTTCAATGAATTTAGTTGTTACAAATATACCGGATTAGGATTAAAAGATACCGGACACTAAACGAGTTTGATTAGAATTCGTAGCCCTGCTGTTCGCACCACTGGCTCCACGTAATGTCGAGCTGCGGATGCGCTTTGGCATAATCATAGAAGTGCTGCGTGAACATCGCACGTTTCGGATAATTTTCTTTCTTGTATGCGTCTTTCGTCGTAGCTGCCGATTTACGGACATCCTGACCGCCGAGAAGAACTTCACGCGTCATAATTTCGTCATAGCTGAGTTTGCCGGCATTATGAATCATGTCAATCATGCTCAGCGTGATCGTCGTACGGCCGACACCGGCTTCGCAATGCGTATGAATCCATGCATTTTCCGGCAGGCTCTTGTAGAATGCGACGAACTGGTCGATGTTGGCTTTCGTCGGAGCGCTGTAGTCCATGATCGGAATACGATAATATTTGACGCCCTGCGACTCAACGAATTCTTTCTCCGTCATGACGGATTCGACGTTGATCGGAGCAAAGAACGAAACGGATTTGTCTTTTGCCTGCATGGCGATGTCAACCGTTCCGTCTTTCTTGGCCTGATTCAGGAGTTTGTGCTCCCGGACGTTGACCTGTTTGGCGTTGAGGCCTTTGTTCATCGTTTTATAGCGGCTGTACCAGCTGACACCGTGTTCGTTGATGTAGCCGTGCGATTCATTGCGGAGGTCGAGGATAATGATATCCTGCTTATCCGCCGGGATCTTCTTTAACAGATTTTTGAACTCATTCTTGGAAAAAAAGCTGCTGCCCGAGTCACGCAGGTTTTCCAGTCCTTCACGGGACGGATAAACATCGCCGTGAACGCGTTTGAAATCACTCTGACACGTACGGAAATTGGCCGGCATGTTATCGACATTCGCCGGACGGTCGAACTTCAAGATCTGTACACCCTCGGCCGGTTCTGCTGCGAAAGCTGCCGAACACATCATGACAAGAGCTGTAACCATTACGCCGATGCGCATTCCCCAACTCTTTCGAATCATAGATAACCCCTCCTCTTCATGCAAATAAGTCTTTTCTGAATAATCTATCCGGTTAATTATTATTATATCTGGATTAAAATTAATCTGCCTTTAATATTCTGTCTAAATTCGTCGATATTTACAGAAATTTTGCGATATAATGATGGTTTATTTTACAATAGCTTGATATATCTTGTTCATGATTTAAGAATATATGTTTATGTGAAAAATACTTTTTAGAACATATGGTAAGATTCACATGTAATCATGCTAAAACAAAACCGAAAAAAGCATCGGCAATACCGAAATACGGTATTGCCGATGCTTTGATATTTTGTATGCGGTTATTCCCCCGCCGGCTTTACGACGGCGCGGACCATTTTTTCGAATTTCGGGCGCGGCATCATGACGAGATGGCCGCATCCCTGACATTTGATACGGAAATCCATGCCGGTTCGCAGGATTTCCCATGTGTCACTGCCGCAGGGATGGGATTTTTTCATGCGAACGATGTCGCCGACCTGATATTTTCTTGCTTCCATGGCTGACCTCAGACGTTGAAGCGGAAGTTCGTGACGTCGCCGTCCTGCATGATGTAGTCTTTACCTTCGAGGCGGACCTGGCCTTTTTCGCGTGCGGCGCCGACGCTGCCTGCGGCGATAAGGTCTTCGTAGCTGACAATTTCCGCGCGGATAAAGCCGCGTTCAAAGTCCGTGTGGATTTTGCCGGCGGCTTTCGGGGCCGTCGTGCCTTTGCGGATCGTCCAGGCGCGGCATTCGTCCGGGCCGGCCGTGAGGAACGTCATGAGTCCGAGCAGGTCAAACGCGGCTTTGATGAGTTTATCGAGGCCGCTTTCGTCGGCACCGAGGTCTTCGAGGAAGGCTTTTGCTTCTTCGGGGTCAAGTTCGGCGATTTCGGATTCGACGCGTGCGGAGATGGCGACGACTTCGGCGCCTTCTTTCTGCGCGAATTCGCGGACGCGCTGAACGTACGGATTGTTGTCGGCGTCGGCGATTTCATCCTCGGCGACGTTGGCGACATAGAGCGTCGGTTTGAGGGTCAGGAGGTTCATTTCCTTGATCATTTCGCGTTCGTCATCCGTGAGGTCGACTTCGCGGGCCGGGCGCGCTTCGTCGAGCGAGGCTTTGATGCGGCGCAGGATGGCGTCTTCGACGCGCGCTTCTTTGCTGCCGGATTTCGCGATTTTGGCGAGTTTCATCATGCGTTTTTCGACGATTTCGAGGTCGGCGAGGCAGAGCTCGGTCTGGATGATGTCAATGTCACGGATCGGGTCGATGGAGCCTTCGACGTGCGTGATGTCCGAGTCTTCGAAGCAACGGACGACGTGGGCAATGGCGTCAACCTGACGGATGTGCTCGAGGAATTTGTTGCCGAGGCCTTCACCTTTGGATGCACCTTTGACGAGTCCGGCGATGTCAACGAAGCGTACGGATGCCGGGGTCGTTTTTTTGGAGTTGTACATGTTGTGCAGGACTTCGAGGCGCGGATCCGGGACGGCGACGACGCCGACGTTCGGTTCAATCGTGCAGAACGGATAGTTTGCGGCTTCGGCGCCTGCTTTGGTGATGGCGTTAAACAGGGTACTTTTGCCGACGTTCGGGAGGCCGACGATTCCTACTTCGAGATTACTCAATGTGATTCCATCCTTTCATGGGGCTGCGGCTGCCGGATTCGACGCTGATTTGACGTCAATCGGGCGTTTTCGTGCCGTTTCCCGGTTATTTGTTTTCGAGGGCCATCATTTTGTTGATGCGGCGCTGATGGCGTTCGGCGCCGGAGAATTCGGTTTCGATCCAGACGCGGACGATTTCGCCTGCCGGGCCCGGTCCGAGGACGCGGCCGCCGAGGGCGAGGACGTTCGCATTATTGTGTTCGCGGGACATGCGCGCGGTGAAAACATCATTACAGAGTGCGGCGCGGATGCCTTTGATTTTGTTGGCAGCGATGGAGATGCCGAGTCCCGTTCCGCAAAGGACGATGCCGCGGTCGGCTTTGCCGCTCGTGACGTCAGCGCAGACTTTTTCGGCGATGTCGGGATAATCGACGGATGCAGTGCCGAATGTGCCGACGTCGGTGACATGGATGTCCGGATATTCGCTCAGAACTGTTTTGACGGTTTCTTTGAGTTGGACAGCGCCGTGGTCGCTGCCGATGGTGATGTTCATATGCTTTGCCTTTCCGCCCGTGCGGGGCTTTGTGTCAATGTTTTGCGTTCGCTTTCCATTGTACCACAAGAATGGGAAAAAAAATACCGCCCTGTGAATGGGACGGTGATATGTCAATTAAATCCGGATACTGCGAAACCCGCTGGCTTTATGCATGCGGTTCATGATCGCGAGCCCGAGTCCTTTATCGGTGACGGCCTCTCCGAGGAGGCAGTCGGCTTTTTTATCGTCAAAACTGCGCAGATCTTCGTAGAGGTTCGCGGCAATGGCGGGAAGGTCGCCCTGCGCGCCGTAACTGCAGAGGAGATTTTCGGGGACGAGATCGCGGAGTGCGTCAATGACTTCCGTGCTCGCGATAACGCCGACCGTGTGACCCGTGTTTTGACGCTTCGTGACTTCCGCGCGGAAGGCTGCGGCCATTTTGTCCGCGGGTCCTTCGATGAGCGTCAACGGCGCTTTCGGCGCGTAGTGCGTATACTTCATCCCCGGGGCT
>CACXCC010000085.1 GCA_902766015.1 uncultured Veillonellaceae bacterium | reverse complement strand
TAAGGCAGAAGAAACATTGAATTTACCGTTTTATTGGGTCACTTTTAACCGGCCAAATGGGTCAAATTGAACCCGGCCTTGACACGCGATGCCAATGCTATGATAAAAAGTAATAAAAAGGGAGGTGGGATTCATGAAAATCGAAGAGCCGGGAGTATTGTGGCGTGACGGCATACACTTCTGGTCTGCGGATACATTTGCCAGGGAAAATCTATTTTATCCGATGTGGGGCGGAGTATATGAACTTGATGCGCCGTATCGCGTCGAACGGCGGTATATGGATGCCTATATGGTGCAGTATGTCGAGAGGGGAGCGCTGCATTTTCGGCTGCGCGGCGAGCATTTTGTGGCACATGCCGGTGAACTTGTGCTGCTCAGCTGCCGCGAGGAAAATCTCTATTGGACGGAGGAACCGTCACGTGTCCGGTGGTTCCATTTCAACGGCAAGGGCGTTGATCCGCTGCTCGAATTTATTTATGCGCAGAACGGCAACGGCCTGATTCGCAGGGAAAAGGCAGAGGGAAGCCTGACTTATATTGACGCCGTGCTTTCCGGCCTGCGTATGGGGGAATACGGGGCGTTTCAGTTTTCCCGGGAGATTTACGGGATGCTTTGCGAGATTGCGGCGCAGCCGGAACAGGAAATCTCCTCGGCACGTGTTGCAATTCAGCGTTCCGTGACGTTTATGAAACAGCATTTCCATGAGGATCTTACCGTGCAGCAGATTGCGTCTGAGGTCGGACTCAGTCCGTTCTATTTTTCGCGCCTGTTTAAGAAGCTTATGCTCACCTCACCCCATGCATATCTCCTGAATCTGCGTCTGGGCAGCGCCAAGAAACGGCTTGTTTACACAACGGATACAGTTGACTGCATTGCCCGCGATACCGGTTTCCAGAGCAGTTCGTACTTTATCCGCGCATTCCGCCGCTCGATGAATATGACACCGAATGCCTTCCGCCGTTACTTCTCCGGATTGGATCCTTTGAAGAAATAAATACCCCGGAAGAGTACCAAGACAGCACATAAAAATATCATAAAGAGAGCAACATAGCAACAAATGAACATGTTAGGGCAATCGAATCTAATGACGATACATTATTTTCTGAATATAATAAGATCATAAGAAAACAAGAAAGCGCGCGCGAAAATGAATGAATTGCTTTCAGGTATGATTAGGTTGGAGGAAAACAAAAAATGAAAAAGGTTAAAGTTGGTATCGCCGGTCTCGGTCGTCTTGGTAAACTTCATGCAGGTAATCTTGCATTCCATATCGCCAATGCAGAACTCACGGCAGCCTGCTCGATTATGCCGGCAGAGCTCGAATATGCAAAAAATGAGCTCGGTGTAACGGATGTTTACACGGATTTTGACGAGATGCTCGCAAAAGCTGACATTGACGCTGTTGCCATCGTTACGACGAGCGGCATGCACTGCGCACAGATCGCAGCAGCTCTGGATGCAGGCAAGCATGTTTTCTGCGAAAAACCGCTGGGAGTTGACCTTGAGCAGTGCCGTCAGGCTGAAAAAGCCGTTGAGCGTCATCCGGAACTCGCCTTCTTCCTCGGTTTCATGCGTCGTTTTGACCCGTCCTATGCTTATGCGATGGAAAAAGTCAAAGCCGGCGTTATCGGCAAACCGTACATGGTAAAAGCTACGGGCATTGACCCGGAAGCTCTCGTTCAGGGTGCGATCCGCTTTGCTCCGACGTCAGGCGGTATCTTCATTGACATGGCAATCCATGACATTGACCTCATGCGCTGGTTCCTCGGCGAAGATCCGGTTGAAGTTTATGCAGCCGGTGCTACGTTTAAACATCCGGAATTCAAAGATGCCAACGATGACGAAACGGGCGTTGCCATGTACAAATGTGCCAGCGGTGCAATCGGATTCGTTCATGTCGGTCGTACGGCTCCGCACGGCTACCATGTCGAAACGGAAGTTGTCGGCACGGAAGGCACGCTGCGCATCAGCCCGGTTCCGGAAAAGAACCTCTGCGTCATCTACGACAAAAACGGTGCTGTCAAAGAATGCGTCAGCGGTTTCCCGGAACGTTTCGCTGAAGCCTATCTCAAAGAGATGGAAGAATTCATCAACTGCGTACAGGAAGGCCGCAAACCGGAAGTTACGGTTTACGACGGCACGAAATCGACGCAGATCGCCTTTGCTACGACGGAAGCTTACCGCGAAGGCAAACCGCTGAAGATCGAATACTGAGAATACAAGAACTCTGAATTAACAGGGGAGACATCGGCAAACGGATGCCGATGCCTCCATTCTGTTGTCTGTCAGAGGATATGATAAATTCCGATCGGGGACAATCGCAAAATTTGACAGTCACCCGGTTTGAAATGCGGATATTTTGCCTAAGATTTGTAAAATTTTTTAGAAAATTTCTTATAGAAATATAACATTTAATCGTTTGGTTTGGTTGGTATGTATTTGTCGTATTGGCTGAAGAGAGGAGTATTGTTATGACAACTCAACAGATGGCGGATGCCTCAACCGGCAAGCTTTCCTGGCTTACCCGCGTAGCTTACGGTTTGGGTGACACCGCACAGAACATCGTCTGGGGTGCTATGAGTATCCTGACGTTCTTCTACACGGACTATGCAGGTATTGACCCGGCTATGGTCGGTATGGTTATGCTGCTTTCCCGCTGCTTCGACGGTTTCTCCGATATCGTCATGGGCTTCATCGTCGAGAAAACGAACTCCAAGTGGGGTAAATCCCGTCCTTGGATTCTCTGGACGAGCGTGCCGTTCGCTATTTCTATCGTACTTATCTATACTGTCCCGCAGGGATCGACGGCACTGCAGTTTGCGTACCTCTTCGTAACGTATAACTTCTGTACTACGGTCTGCTACACGGCACTGAACCTCCCGTACGGATCTCTTTCCGCGATGATGACGCGTGTTTCGAAAGAACGCGACATGCTCTCCATCACGCGTATGGCGCTTTCTCCGTTAGGTAAAATCCTCGCAATTTCCGCTACGCTGCCGCTCATCAAAGTCTTCGGTGATTCGCAGATGGCATGGATCGAAGTTATGTCGATGTGGGCAGTCCTTGCTCTTATCCTCCTGCTCTTCTGCTTCTCGCGGTGCAAAGAGACCGTTGTTATTCAGGCTCGTAAGAAAGTCACAAAAATCCCGGTCGGCAAATCCCTCAAATGTCTTGCCCTTAACCAGTATTTCTGGGCTGCAATGATCATCTGGATGATGCAGAACGTTATCTTCTACATCACGGGTACGATCCTTCCGTATTACTGCAAATACATTTTCCACGACAGCGCACTGTACAGCCCGCTGTATCTTCTGGAAACCGGTATCATGATTTCGTTTACGATCCTCTTCTGCCCGAAACTCCTGCAGAAGTTCGGTAAACGTAACATGAGCCTTTACGGCGTCACGATCTGCCTTATCGGTCATATCATTTATTGCCTCAATCCGCTGGACTTCAACTGGGTTGTCTTCAGCTGCGTTATCCGCGGTATCGGCTTCGCTCCGCTGAACTCCGTTATCTTCGGCTTCCTCGGCGACGTTGTCGAGTACGGCCAGTGGAAATTCCATGTACGTCAGGAAGGCCTGATCTTCTCCGGCGGTTCCGTCGGTACGAAAGTCGGTTCCGGTTTGACAAGTGCTATCATTACGGGTATGCTCTCCTACGCCGGTTACGTTTCCTCGACGACGGCTTCGGCTGTACAGCCGGAATCGGCTATCAACATGATTGTCAATACGTACGTTTGGGGTCCGATTTTCGTCTGGGTTGTTCTTTTCGTTCTCCTGTACTTCTACAAACTCGATAAACAGTATCCGCAGATCATGCGCGACCTCGTTGCTCGTGAGGCAAAGGGTGAACTTTAATCGGCTCTTGACATTTCCGTGCTTTCGCTCTAGGATAAGAGTGTAAAACCGGTTCGATAGTTGGATTGACACGTTCAAGATAAAAGGAGCGAATGATTATGCCAGCAAAAGATACGTTGATTACGATTACTCGTCAGTACGGCAGCGGCGGCCGTGAAATCTCGAAAATGGTAGCCGAAAAACTCGGCGTACGTCGTTATGACCGTCAGATTGTCGCGACGGCGGCAAGACGCATGCATGATGAAAACATTAACCAGGACGACCTGAAGCAGCTTGTCGAATCCGCGTACAACGTTCCGGAGAACTGCCTCGGCAATCTCGGTGATTATGCGTATGTACGTGTACCGGAACACAACAAAATGTACATCGAGCAGGCTAAGGTCATCCTCGGTATTGCCAAGGAAGAAAAGAGCGCCGTATTTGTCGGCCGCTGCGCAGACTATATTCTCCGCGACTTCCCGCATATGTATTCAATCTACATCTATGCCGATGACGAATTCCGTAAACGCCGTTCGATCGAGCGTTACGGCAGCCGGTCCCTCAAGGAACTCGATGCGGTTGATAAACAGCGTAAACGTTATTATGCGTATTACACGGGCCGCACTTGGGGCGATCCGCAGAACTATGATTTGATGATCAATACGGGCCATATGCCGCTTGAGGCAGCAGCTGATCTGATTGTCAAGTATGTTGATCTTGCACAGAGCTTTGAAAGCCCGGCCGAGGACAAATAATTCTCTGGCAGTGCAACGACCCCCATATGTTGATAATATAATATAACGCGGCAGAACCGCCCCGCGGATGCAAAAGCCATGCATCCGCGAGGGCGGTTCTGTCGCGTTTTTGTTCTGCGGTTTTACCGTTGACGTCAGTTTGATGTCAACGTGTCCATTTGCGCCGGTATTCGCCGGGGGTCATATGGATAGCGTTGCGGAAAACATTTTGGAAATAATTGGAGTTGTTATAGCCGATGCTCGCGGCGATCTGCGTGACGGTCATGTTCGTGTTGATGAGGAGGTTCTGTGCTTAACCGAGTCGGCGCAATGCGACGTAGCGCATCGGGGAAAG
>CACXCC010000084.1 GCA_902766015.1 uncultured Veillonellaceae bacterium | reverse complement strand
TAAGGCAGAAGAAACATTGAATTTACCGTTTTATTGGGTCACTTTTAACCGGCCAAATGGGTCAAATTGAACCCGGCCTTGACATCCTACCACACTTTTTGCCATATAAACAGCATATTTTGCTATTCCGATGCCTTAAAATGACTGCTACAATAGAGCCAATGAAAACACAGAGAGTTAACAGAAAGGCCGGTGGCAGAGATGTTGGTAGTTCGCAATTATATCGTTGATGATCAGGAATATATGGTTCTGGATGGTACGGCAGGCTTCATGCCGGGCAGCGAGGCCGTCCGTCTCCTGACGAACCGCCGCATCGGTGTCGGCGCCGATCGCGTTCTCGTCTTCACGGGCACGGATTCCGTTCCGTCGTTTGTCGCCTATACCCCGGAGGGCGAACAGCAGGAGCTTACGGCTGCCGATTACCGCGTCCTTTCCTATACAAAACCGGATTATGAAATCCATATCACGGATTGTTTCATCCGCCGCCTGAAAGCGGCAGACCATACGGACATTGCCGCCGTCGGTTGAAAGGATAATCCGCGTCAATCATGATGCATCGGGATCCCCGTACCTGCAAAACAGGACGGGGATCTTTTTGTTTGTGTATTTTTTGTCTTTTCGTGCGGATTTTTTCTGCAGGAACGGTGCCGATACGATATAATAGATGTAAATGAGAAAAAACTGTAAGGGGTACACGTTTATGAAACAGATTAAGAAAGCGGTCATTCCGGCAGCCGGTTTCGGCACCCGTTTCCTGCCGGCGACGAAAGCTACGCCGAAAGAGATGCTCCCGATTGTTGACACGCCGACGATCCAGTATATCGTCGAAGAAGCGCTCGCGAGCGGCATTGAGGAACTGCTGATCATTTCCGGTCACGGCAAACGCGCGATCGAGGATCATTTTGACTCGGCGCCGACGCTCGAATCCGTGCTCGAAAAGAAAGGCAAGTTCGATCTGCTCGAAAAAGTCCGTTCGACAGCGGATATCAACATTTATTATATCCGCCAACGGTACATGCGCGGCCTCGGTGACGCGATCCTCTGCGCGAAGGCGTTTATGGGCGATGATCCGTTCGCGATTCTGCTCGGCGATGACGTCGTTTATCATCCGCAGCGTCCGGCACTCCGTCAACTTATTGACATTTACGAGCAGACGGGCGGCGCGTCCGTGCTCGGCTGTCAGATTGTGCCGGATGAGAAAGTGTCGTCGTACGGTATCGTTTCCGGTGACATGACGGACAATGAACGCCTCATGCGGGTCAACGATATGGTCGAAAAACCGTCAATCGAAGATGCACCGAGCCGTATGGCCGTACTCGGCCGTTATATCGTGACGCCGACGATTTTCCCGCTGCTCGAACAGACGAAACCGGGCAAAGGCGGCGAAATTCAACTCACGGATGCATTGCGCGTTCTCGCAAGTCAGGAACCGGTTTTTGCGTACAATTTTGAAGGCGAGCGTTACGATCTCGGCGATAAGCTCGGTTTCCTCCGGGCAACCGTCGAATTTGCCCTGCGCCGCGACGATCTCGGCGATCCGTTCCGCGATTATTTACGGGAGTTAATTCCGAAACTCTGAGGTGATAAGCATTGCAGAAAAAAAATAAGGCCAATCTGGCTTTGCTGATCAGTGCAACGGGTGCTGTCGGCACGATCGGAATCGGCGGCAGCGGCCTTTTGGGCGGCCTCGTGCACCACGGATTCCTCGCGGCGACAATCGGAGGACTCGCGGACTGGTTTGCCGTTACGGCGATTTTCCATAAACCGCTCGGCATTTCCTACCGCACGGATATTCTGCGCCGCAACCGCGGGAGACTCATGGAGTCACTCGTCAATTTCGCGAGTGAGGATCTCCTGAGCACGGAGCATATTATGAATGTGCTGCGCAAACAGGATATGGCCAAACTCCTCGTCGATTATCTCGAAGTCCGCGGCGGCAGGGAACGCGTACGTTCGGTCGTCGATGAAGTCATGTTACAGTCTGTCAATGACATGGACACCCATGCTCTGGCCGTGGAACTCGCCCCGGCCGTACGTGACGGACTCGCGGCATTTCCGCTTGAGACGATCGCCTGCGACATTATGAATATTCTCGCCGAGGAGCGTCATTCGCGGCGTATTCTCCACAGTCTTATGTCAATCGGCACGCAGATTATCGACTCGCCGGCGTGGCAGGAAGTCCTCGAGGACAACATTCACGTCCTGCTCGAATCCTACGAACGCGGTTCGACGGTACGCGCGTTTCTCATCGGTTGTCTCGGTTTGACGGATGAAAAAGTCGCCGCGATGCTGACGAAGAAAATGCACGAACAGATTGACACGTATTTAAACGGCGAAACGGAATCGTACGCATCGGTCAAAGCCGGTTTCGAAACGATGCTGCGCCGCTTCAGTACGGACGAAACGCTGCTCGACATGATGACAAACTGGAAGGAACATTTCCTCGGCAGTCTCGATCTCGTGCCGTTCCTCGAAGCGTGGCTCAATGCCAATGTCAAGGGCGAGGATCCGTTTTGGCTGCCGCATCTCAACCATTTCGTCGATCAGAAAATCGACCAGTTTGTGCGTTCGGAGCACATGCAGCACCGCGTCGATCAGGCGCTCAAGGATTTCGCCGAATCGGAGCTCAAAAAACATCACAGTCTCATACCGGGACTCATTCAGGAACGCTTGAACGAGCTTTCGGATGAACAGCTCATCGAACTCACGGAGTCGAAGGTTCAGGACGATTTGCAGATGATCCGTATCAACGGCGCTGTCGTCGGTTCTATGGTCGGTATGGGACTGTTCCTGATGGTCTGGGTCATTGAAAGGATTTGTGGCGTATGAGGAAAAGAAAATGGAATAAGGCGGATAAGGTACTCGGCTGTGCGTTCCTCTTTTTCTTCTTTGCCTTGGCGCTGCATTTAAATTTTCCGGACAGCCTGCTTCTCGAAGGCTTGCTCTTTGCGGCCGACGCCGCACTTGTCGGCGGTATTGCGGACTGGTTCGCCGTAACGGCACTCTTCCGGAAACCGCTCGGATTCCCGTATCATACGGCGATTCTGCCGAGTCACCGTCAGGCGTTTATCAACGGGTCCATCGAGATGGTACAGCGCGAATTTTTCTCGCGCCGCAAGATTTTCCGTCATCTCGAACGGCTTCATCTCATGCCGATGCTCATGGAGTGGCTCGCAAAACCGGAAGTCGAAGGGCAGCTGGTTCATCGGCTTATCCACTATGCGCGCGATATCGTCCTGCGCCAGGATGCGGGACGTCAATCGGAAATCGCGGCGGAAAGTGTACGGCGCGCCCTGCAAAAGATCGAACCGGAAGATCTCTTCTCCCACTGCGGCGCATGGCTGCGCGAAAGCGGCCGCGATCACGAACTCCTTGCCCGCATCAGCATGCATCTGCGCGAACACGCGGCCTCGGATGAAACGCGCGCGTCGATTTTGCAGATGCTCAAAGACTACGAAAATGCAAAGACGAAGTCGGTCTGGTCGATTCTTGCGGCCAGCATCGCCGAAGGCGTCGGTGCGATTGACCTGCGTGAAGGTGCCGTTCTGATCCAAAATCAGCTGCTTGCGATGCTCGACGAGCTCGGCGAAAAAGATTCGCCGCTGCAGCAGAAAGTCTTGGAACTGTTCTACGAAAAAGCGGCCGTTTTAAACGAAGATCCCGAGTTCCATCAGTTGACGCATGAACTCAAGGACAACTTGCTCGCGGAACTGCCGCTCGAGGAAGTTTTGCGCCGTCTCATCGATCATGTGCGCGCGCATTTCGCCGAGGATAAGGCGCGCCAGGTTGACCCGATGGAGGAACATTTGCCCGTACTTCATTCGCGGCTTGCGGAAATCATCGAGCAGGAGTATCGCCGTACGCTGCATCTCATCGAGGATTCGCCGGAACTGCGTCATACGATCGGCCATTTCCTCTACGATCTCATCGCGCGCTCGGCACTCCATGCGCAGTCGCTCATCGGCGTTGTCATCACGGACGTGCTTTCACGGCTGACGGATGAACAGCTCAATTCGCTCGTTTACGACAAAGTCGAGCCTGACTTACTTTGGATCCGTATGAACGGATCGATCGTCGGCGCGGGCATCGGCGTCATGCTGTTTGTCATTTTGCAGATTGTCTCGTAAAAAGAAAAACTTTCGCTTTCGGAGCGTCGAATTTGACGCGTTCCCGGGGCGAAAGTTTTTTATTTGCGTATGTTGAGCGGGTATCCGTATTTTGTATGTCAGCAAACAGATGTTAGGAGGGAGTTGCATTGTCGTTGAGAGTCAAATTTCGTGCGGCAGAAAATATTGAAACGCAGACGGAATGCCGTACGTTTTCGTCAGTTCCGTGAGCGTTGCCCAGATAAGGGGAGCGTTATTCTCTGCGACGATTGTCCCCGTTGATGCGTTCAGTGTCACGTCGAAGCCCTGCATATGCCACTCGACATGGGAAAAAACGTGATGCGCAGACGGAAGCGCTTGCAGGGATTTGACGTCAAAGCCGTGCTTTATGAGAAACAGGCGTGCTTCATCGGAGGAGAGATGACCTGTTGTATGCGGCAGTTCCCAGAGTCCCGCGAGCAGGCCTTTTTCCGGTCGTTTATGTAAAGCAATCCGATCACCGTCCCGGAGCAGGAAAACCGTGAGCTTTTCCTGTTTGCGGGGCGTCTTCTTTTTCGGCGGCGGGAAGGCCAGTTCCGCATGTTCCGAATGAGCAAGACAGAGACGCGCGAGCGGACAATGCAGGCAGTGCGGCGCTCCGTGGGGCAGGCATACGGTTGCACCGAGATCCATAAACGCCTGCGTGAGAGCGCCTGCGTCTTTGCCCGACGGATAACAGGGGGCAAGGAGCGCTTCAAGTTCTTTGCGCGCGGCGAGTGACGTCACATCAACGTTTGACATCGTCAGGCGGCTCACAACGCGCAAAACATTGCCGTCAACAGCGGGCGAGGGGAGCCCCATTGCGATTGACGCGATCGCACCCGCCGTATAGCGCCCGATGCCGGGAAGGGAGAGTAGTGACGCGAAATCATACGGCAATTGACCGTCATACTGTTCTTCGATGACGACGGCTGCCTTTTTGAGATTGCGCGCACGGCTGTAATATCCGAGTCCCTGCCAAAGTTTCATGAGCGTGTCATCCGGGCACGCCGCCAGTGACGCGACATCAGGAAGCGCCGCGAGAAAACGTTCGTAATACGGGATCACGGCAACAGCACGCGTCTGCTGCAGCATAATTTCCGAAATCCACGTATGATACGGTGTCACATCGTCGCGCCACGGAAGCGCGCGTTCCCGTTCTTGACTTTTATACCACCGGATGAGCGGCTGTATGATTCGGGGCAGGGTATCTGTATTTTGCCAATAGACCTTGTTTTTCATAATTGCCTCACTTTCCAAGGCTATTATATCATAAAATTGTTTTTCTCAGAAAAACAGTTGACAAAATCGTCCAAACGCGCGATAATGTACACAGTTTACACCGTTACATACATTTCCGGGTAAACAGGCCGTTCCGTAATCACGCAGTGGACAATCAGTACGCTGCTTGTATAGAAAGGAGCCCTGGAGATGAAACATGTCTTATCTGTATTTGTCGAAAATCAGACGGGCGTGCTCGTGCGTGTTGTAAGCATGTTTTCCAGACGTGAATTCAACATCGACAGCCTTGCCGTCGGTGTGACGGAGTCACCGGAGTTTTCCCGTATCACGGTCGTCGTTCACGGCGATGAAAATCTCGTCGAGCAGATGATCAAACAGCTCGAGAAAATGCCGGTCGTCAAAGCCGTCCAACGTTTGGAGGAAAACAATGCGGTATGCCGCGGCATGACACTCATCAAGGTCAAGGCCGATGACAACAACCGGCTTGACGTTCTCAAAATGGCGGAGCTCTTCCGGGCGCATGTCGTTGACGTCGAGGCGGGCTCGCTGATCTTCGAGATCACGGGCGGCGACGATAAGGTCACGGCTTTCTTAAAAGTCGTCAAACCTTACGGCATCATGGAAGTCATCCGGACCGGCCTGATTGCGCTGGAACGCGGTGAGCATACAATTTACGAACACTGTGAGGAGAGAGAGTATTATGGCAAAAACTTACTATGATCAGGATGCAAACATGGAAGTCCTCAACGGCAAAACGGTTGCAGTCATCGGTTACGGCAGCCAGGGCCACGCACATGCGCTGAACCTGAAGGAGAGCGGGGTCAACGTTGTCGTAGGTCTGTATAAAGGCTCCAAATCCATTGCCAAAGCCGAAGCTCACGGCCTGAAGGTCTGCTCGGTTGCCGATGCCGTAAAACAGGCTGACATTACGATGGTTCTGATTCCGGACGAAAAACAGGCTGACGTTTACAAAACGGAAATCGGCCCGAACCTGAAATCCGGCAGTGCACTTGCTTTCGCACATGGCTTCAACATTCACTTCAAACAGATCGTTCCGCCGGCTGACGTTGACGTATTCATGGTCGCTCCGAAAGGCCCGGGCCATCTCGTTCGTCGTACGTACACGGAAGGTTCCGGTGTTCCGGCAGTTTTCGCCGTTCATCAGGATGCAACGGGCAAATGCTTTGACACGGCCCTCGCTTATGCAAAAGGCCTCGGCGCTACGCGTTCCGGCGTTCTGCAGACGACGTTCCGCGATGAAACGGAAGAAGACCTCTTCGGTGAACAGTGCGTACTCATGGGCGGCCTTTGCGAACTCATGAAGACCGGTTTCGAAGTTCTCGTCGAAGCAGGTTATCCGCCTGAGATGGCATATTTCGAATGCTTCCATGAAATGAAACTCATCGTTGACCTCTGCTATGAAGGCGGTATCACGAAGATGGTTCAGTCCTGCTCCGATACGGCTGAATACGGCAGCTATGTCATCGGACCGCGTATCATCACGGAAGATACGAAGAAAGAAATGAAGAAATGCCTGAAAGAAATTCAGGATGGTACGTTCGCTACGAAATGGCTCCAGGAGAACCGTGCCGGCGGCCGTGCTAACTTCCTTGCTATGCGTCGTCTTGCTCAGGAACATCCGATTGAGAAAGTCGGTGCAGAGCTCCGTCAGATGATGCCGTGGCTGCGTGATAAGAAAGAGCTGACGTTCTGATTTAGATCAGGCGTTCTGCAGGTATTTTGACCGGTTTCGGTGAATAATAAAATACTGAAGGTAATCGATAAAAGCCTTCCCAACCATTGGGAAGGCTTTTATTTCAACAACGGAACTATATATTTAGGGGGCTGCAATATGGGCATGAATATGAGTGAAAAGATCCTCGCGAAACATGCAGGACTTGACGCCGTCGAGGCAGGCCAGCTGATCATTTGCGATCTTGACATGGTTCTCGCCAATGACATCACGGCACCGCCGTCGATTAAGAAATTCGAAACGCTGGGACGTCCGGTTTTTGACAACACGAAAATCGCGCTGATCCCGGATCATTTCCAGCCGGCAAAAGACATCAAATCCGCCGGCCTCGCCAAAATCGTCCGCGATTTCTGCAACAAGAACAACATTGTCAATTATTTTGAGCAGGGCCGTGTCGGTATCGAACATGTCATTCTGCCGGAAAAAGGCATTGTCGGACCGGGCATGCTCACGATCGGCGCCGATTCGCATACGTGTACGTACGGCGCATTGAACGGTTTTTCCACGGGTGTCGGCACGACGGACCTTGCGATGGCGATTGCCACGGGCAAAGCGTGGTTTAAAGTCCCGGAAGCGATCAAAGTCAACCTGACGGGTCAAAAACCGGCTGACATCACGGGTAAAGACGTCATTTTGACGCTCATCGGCATGATCGGCGTTGACGGTGCACTCTATCGTTCGCTCGAATTCGCGGGTCCGGGTGTTGCCGAACTTTCGATGACCGATCGTTTGACGATCTGCAACATGGCGATCGAAGCAGGCGGCAAAAACGGTATTTTCCCATTTGACGACAAAACGGCGGCATATGTCAAAGACCGCTTCAAGAAACCGTTCGAGCCGGTCTCGGCTGATCCGGACGCGAAATATTGCCGCGTTGTCGAGATCAACCTCAGCGAACTAAAACCGGTTGTCGCATTCCCGCATCTTCCGGGCAACACGAAACGCATCGAGGATATCCCGGAACCGATCCGCATCGATCAGGTTGTCCTCGGTTCCTGCACGAACGGCCGTCTCGAAGACCTCGAGATCGCTGCAAAGATTTTTGAAGGACATCAGGTTGCTCCGCATGTCCGCTGCATCATTATCCCGGGCAGTCAGGCCATTTATAAAGAAGCAATCAAACTCGGTTACATTGACACCTTTATTGACGCGGGCTGTGTCGTTTCGTGCCCGACCTGCGGACCCTGCCTCGGCGGTTACATGGGCATTCTCGCCGCAGGCGAACGCTGCGTTTCGACGACGAACCGCAATTTCCGCGGCCGCATGGGCCACGTTGACAGTGAAGTTTACCTCGCGGGACCGCAGGTTGCCGCTGCCAGCGCGATTTTGGGACGCATTGCAACACCGGGGGAGGTAAAATAAATGATGGAATTAGAAGGAAAAGTTTGGCGCTACGGCGATAACATCGATACAGACGTCATTATTCCGGCGCGCTACCTCAATTCGTTTGATCCGAAAGAACTCGCGAGCCACTGCATGGTTGACATTGACGAGACGTTCTCGCAGAATGTCAAAGCGGGTGACATCATCGTCGGCGGCAAAAACTTCGGCTGCGGATCATCCCGCGAGCATGCTCCGGTTGCGATTCAGGCATCGGGCGTTCCCGTTGTTATTGCCGCAAGCTTTGCACGTATTTTCTTCCGCAACGGCATCAATATCGGCCTGCCGCTCCTCGAGATCGGTGATGACGTCGAAAAAATCCATGCTAATGACCGCCTCTATGTTAACATTTCGACAGGTGTCATTAAAGATTTGACGACGGGTGACGAATTCCACGCACATCCGCTTCCGGGCTTTGTCCAGGACATCGCTCACGCGGGCGGACTCGTCAACTATGTCAAACAGCGTCACGCAAACGATTAAGGAGGAGAGTCCATGGGATACAAGATTACGGTCATTCCGGGTGACGGCATCGGCAAAGAAATTACGGATTCCGCCGTCGAAGTATTAAAGAAAGTCGATGAAAAGTTCAATCTCGGACTTTCCTTTGACTTCTGCGAAGCGGGCGGAACAGCTTATGATAAGTACGGCACGCCGCTGCCGCAGGAAACGCTCGACTCCGCGAAAAATTCGGACGGCATCCTCTTCGGCGCTGTCGGCGGGCCGAAATGGGACAATGTCGACCCGGCTCTGCGCCCGGAAAAAGCCATTCTCGGCCTGCGCAAACAGCTCGGCCTTTATGCAAACCTTCGTCCGGCAAAAGTCGAAGACTCGCTGACGGAATATTCGCCGCTCAAGGAAAACCGCGTCAAAGGTGTTGACCTTCTCATCGTCCGCGAACTTGTCGGCGGCATTTATTTCGGCGAAAAATGCGAATCCGAGCCGTACAACGGTACGGAACGCGCTTGGGACCTCGAAAACTACTCCGTCCCGGAAGTCGAGCGCATCACGCGCCTCGCGTTTGAAACGGCACGTCTGCGCCGTCATAAAGTGACGTCGGTTGACAAGGCAAACGTCCTCGCAACATCGCGTCTCTGGCGCCGTACGGTGCTCAAAGTCGCCGAGGAATATCCGGATGTCGAGCTCAATCATCTTTACGTCGACAACTGCGCGATGCAGCTCGCTGTCAACCCGACGCAGTTTGACGTCATCGTGACAAGCAATATTTTCGGTGACATTCTCTCTGACGAAGCCGCCGTTATCACGGGCTCGATCGGCATGCTCCCGTCTGCGTCCATCGGCGAACAGACGAGTCTCTACGAACCGATTCACGGCAGCGCGCCGGATATCGCGGGCAAAGGCATTGCCAATCCGATCGGCACGATCCTTTCGGGTGCGATGCTTCTCCGGTATTCGCTCCATGAGGAAAAAGCGGCTGACGCGATCGAAGCTGCTGTCGCCAAGGCTCTTGCCGACGGTTACCGCACGCCGGATCTTTGGCGCGAAGGCTTTACGAAAGCCGGAACGAAGGAAATGACTGACGTCATCTGCGAACGGGTGTAAATCATGAAGGGCGCAGAGGCTGTCAAAGCCTGTTTAAAAGAGCAGGGCGTCGACACCGTTTTCGGTTATCCGGGCGGCATGATCCTGCCGCTTTATGACGCGTTTTACGGCGATCCGGATATCCGTCAAATCCTCGTGACGCATGAACAGGACGCGGCACATGCCGCAGACGGTTATGCGCGCGCGTCGGGAAAAGTCGGCGTCTGCATGGCAACGTCGGGGCCGGGCGCGACAAATCTTGTCACGGGCATTGCAACGGCGTTTATGGATTCGATCCCGATCGTCGCGATCACGGGTCAGGTTGACACGTCGATGCTCGGACGCGATGCGTTTCAGGAAACGGATATCCTTGACGTGACGATGCCGGTAACAAAGCACAATTATAAGATTTTAAATCCGAAAGACCTCGTTCCCTGCGTCCGTGAAGCGTTTGCACTTGCGCGGAGCGGTCGTCCGGGACCTGTCCTTATCGATATCCCGCGCGATATTTTCTTCGCTGACGTCGACTATGAGCCGATGACGATCGAGAAAAAACAGCCGGGCAAACCCGACGCGGATTTCATCATCTGCGCGGCGGAAGCGGCGGAGGAAATCGTCAAGTCAAAACGTCCCGTTGTTATTGTCGGCGGCGGCGTCATTTCGGCCGGCGCGACAAAAGAAGTCACGGCGTTTATCGAGAAATATCATCTTCCGGTTGTGCATACGCTCATGGGCCTCGGAGCGATTCCGAGTACACATCCGCAATCGCTCGGTTTTGCGGGGATGCACGGCGAAAAAGCGGCCAATCACGCGATCGGCGCGGCTGACCTCATCATTTCTCTCGGCAGCCGTTTCGCCGACCGTCAAACGGGAAATGTCCGCCTCTATACGCAGGACCGGAAATTCATCCACATTGACATTGACCCGGCGGAAATCGACAAGAACATCAGCAATTCGCTCGGGCTTGCCGGTGACATGAAGACGATCCTCGGACTGCTCATGCGTCATGATGCAGGACCGGACCGCACGGAATGGTGGCAGCAGATCGGACGTTGGGAAAAGAACTACGACTACGATTATCAGGTCAGCCGGCTCACCGTTCCGTGGGCGATGCATCATATCGCGATGGCAACGCGCGATAAATCGTATGCGTATGTGACTGACGTCGGGCAGCATCAGATGTGGGCGGCGCTTCATCTGCAGATCGAAGAACCGCGCACGTGGCTGACGTCAGGCGGACTCGGCACGATGGGGTTCGGCCTGCCCGCGGCGGAGGGCGCGCAGATCTATTACGGGAAAACGCGGCGCGTCATCCATGTTGCCGGTGACGGCGGCATCAAGATGACGGGCAACGAATACTATACGATCGGGCGACTGCATCTGCCGATTATTTCGATTATCGTCAACAACCGCAGTCTCGGTATGATCCGCCAGCTCCAGAAAGTCATGTACCGTGAGCGTTATATCGCCTGCGAACTCAATGACGAAATGGACTATGTCGGCTATGCGAAGAGTCTCGGCGTCGAGGCGGAAGCCGTTTCGACGCAGGAAGAATTCGTTGAGGCGTTTGCGAAGGCGCTTGCCGACAAAACACATCCGCGCGTCATCGTCATGAACGTTTGGCGCAGTTTCGTCGAACCGATGACGAAGGGCGGCGCGCGCATCGACGAGTTTGTTGACTTCAATAAGTAATACTGCGTGACGGCTGCGTCGCTTAACTTCAGGAACCGCAGTGATCGTTTCCGGGACAGCAAAAACAGGGAAGTGTTATGCTTCCCTGTTTTTTATGTGTCGGGTCAAAATGCGCGACGTCAAAGAAGGAGATGGCCCGCTCTTCGGTTCGCAGCGTATCTCGGTGCGGGATCGGCATGCACGATTTCCCGTCACTTCGGCAGTATCGGGAACCGTTCTCTTGTGCTATAATAAGGAACAGAAACTACATCGACAGGAGGAATTTTCTTGAAATACATCGTAACCGGCGGTGCCGGCTTCATCGGGTCCAACTTCGTTTACCACATGCTCAAACAGCATCCGTCAGATGATATCGTTTGCTTTGATAAACTGACCTATGCGGGCAACTTTGAAACGCTGCTGCCTGCCATGGAAAAAGAGCATTTTAAATTTGTCCGCGGCGACATCGCGGACCGCAAAGCCGTTTATCGCCTGTTTGAAACGGAAAAACCGGATGTCATCGTCAACTTCGCGGCCGAGTCCCATGTCGACCGTTCGATCAAGAACCCGGAAATTTTCCTGCAGACGAACGTCATCGGCACGAGCGTTTTGCTTGACGCCTGCCGCAAATACGGCATCGACCGTTATCATCAGGTTTCGACGGACGAAGTCTACGGCGACCTGCCGCTCGACCGTCCGGATCTCTTCTTTACGGAGACGACGAACCTGCACACGTCAAGCCCGTACTCCGCGTCAAAAGCCGGCGCCGATCTCCTCGTGCTCGCCTATCACCGCACGTTCAAAGTGCCGGTCACGATCTCGCGCTGCTCGAACAATTACGGTCCGTTCCATTTCCCGGAAAAGCTCATCCCGCTCATGATCATCAACGCGCTCTCGGGCAAAAAGCTTCCGGTTTACGGTGACGGACTCAACGTCCGCGACTGGCTCTATGTCAAGGATCACTGCGCTGCGATCGATCTCATCCTGCAGAAAGGCCGCGTCGGTGAGATTTACAACGTCGGCGGACATAACGAACGCGCCAATATCGACGTCGTCAAAACGATCCTCAAACAGCTCGGCAAACCGGAGTCGCTCATCGAACACGTAGAAGACCGTAAAGGCCATGATCGTCGTTACGCGATCGACCCGACGAAGATCCGCGAAGAACTCGGCTGGGAGCCGACCGTCAAATTCGAAGACGGCATCCGCGAAACGGTACAGTGGTACCTCAACAACCGCGACTGGTGGATGAACATCATCAGCGGCGAATACGAAGGCGCTTACGACCGTCTCTTCAGCAAGAGTGCCGTCCTCGAATACGCCAAATAAAAAGAATCCCTTGACAAAGGCAGGGGATTCCCGTATAATAATCTTTGTCGGTAACAAAGACCGCACCGGGGGCATAGCTCAGCTGGGAGAGCGCTTGCATGGCATGCAAGAGGTCAGGAGTTCGATCCTCCTTGTCTCCACCATTAGACATTGACAGACAGGCTTAACAGCCTGTCTTTTTTGTTGCCGAAAACACCGATTACATTTTTATGTGAGGTAAAAATGTGCTTCGTTACATTTTTTCGTGGGGAAAAAGTGTAATGCCGATCAAAAAAGCGCCCTGCTCGCGGCATACGTCGCGGGCGGGGCGTTATTTTCGGGCAGATTTTACCGCGGATTACTCGGCGGAGTTCGGCAGAGAGCGGAGCGTCTTTTTCACCCAGCGGAGATGCTGCGTTTCGCGCTGAATCGCATGTAAAAGAACGGCGGCGTGGCCGAAGTGGTGCGACTGATCTTCTTCGGAGGCAAAAAGTACCGTCCATCGCGTCTTGAGATAGGCGAGCTTCTCCTCGTGGCGGATGATCTCCTCCTGGAAGAGACGCCGCGCTTCCGGATCGGCAGGGTCATCGATGAGATAGAGCTTCATCGCAAACTCGTCCCGCGAAGGGAGCAGGGCGCCGAGCGGCTTTTGCAGCCATTCAAGAAGAGCCTCACGACCCGCATCTGTCAT
>CACXCC010000083.1 GCA_902766015.1 uncultured Veillonellaceae bacterium | reverse complement strand
TTGCGCGGCATAACAGTGATGAAACGGACATAACGATCCCTCCCGACGGATATCATGAAATACTGCTTTTATTATATCACAACAGCGAATCACGAGTCAGGTTAACATACATTCCTTTTTTCTCCTCCGTCAGTGTACACCGGTAGTTGACAGAAATTTCTTTCATTGCACTTGTCGAAACCGTTTTCTATCGTGTACAATGGAAAAATATAAAAAAAGTCCACTCGGAAAGGAATGATTTCGTTGACCAACGATACCACGCTCGTCCCATCGAACCGCGCGGTTTTCGTCGAGGGCATGCATGACGGTTTCCCGATCGCACTCGGTTATTTTGTCGTGGCATTTACGCTCGGCATCGCCGCCCGCAACGCCGGACTTGACCCGCTGCAGGGATTTCTTGTCAGCTTCTTCAACAACGCGTCAGCCGGCGAATACGCAGGCTTTACCGTCATTGCCGCCGATGCGCCGTATCTCGAAATCATCATTTTGACCCTCGTTGCCAATGCGCGCTATCTGCTCATGTGCTGTGTTGTCAGCCAGCGTTTTTCCCCGGATACGCCGCTCATGCAACGACTGCTCGTCGGTTTTGACATGACGGACGAAATCTTCGGCATCACGATCGCGCGTCCGGGTCCGCTCAATCCGTACTACAATTACGGCGCCATGGTGCTCGCGATGCCCGGATGGTCCGTCGGAACGGCACTCGGCGTCGTCGCCGGTAATATTTTACCGACATCTGTCGTCAGCGCCCTAAGCGTTGCGCTCTACGGCATGTTTCTCTGGGTCATTATTCCGACGGCGCGGAAAGATCGTTTTATTGCGTGGCTTGTCGGCATCAGTTTCGTTTTCAGTTTCGCGTTTGCTCATATGACGTATCTCGAGGATCTTTCGGCCGGTACGCGCACGATCATTTTGACGGTCCTCATCGCTGCCGCCGGCGCGATTTTCAAGCCGATCAAAGATGACACCGAAGACGAGCCGGATATGGACGGAAAGGAGCCCGGCCATGGAGCATGACATTTACATCTATATCCTGCTGATGTCGGCCGTGACGGTCGCGATCCGACTTCTGCCGCTGACACTTATTCGCGGCGAAATCAAAAGCCGCTTTCTGCGTTCGTTCCTCTACTACGTTCCCTATGTGACACTCGCCGTCATGACATTTCCCGCCATCATCGATTCCACGCAAGTGCCTCTTGCGGGCGGACTCGCACTCGTTGCGGGCGTCATTCTCGCATGGTCGGGCGCCAGTCTCTTTCAGGTCGCCGCGTTTTGCTGCGTCGTTGTCTTCGTGACCGAGCAGATCATGCTTTAACTTGCATCGACGGCGTGATCGGATATATAATAGAAGTCAAGACAATCAAGAGGTACTGCAGCCTTTTCTGCAGTACGGGGAGCCTGCAGACACGCTGAGAGGAAGGTATGCCCTTCGACCCGTTACGACCTGATTTGGGCAATGCCAACGTAGGGATTTACCGTCAATATATCGATGATACAAAAGCCGCCCGGTTCAGGCGGCTTTTCTTGTTGTCAAAACTTATCCGGAGGTGCCCCTATGATTACAATTAACGGCGAAAAGGTTGCGGCTGACGGTCAAACCGTTGCCGCTTACCTCCAATCGATCGACTGCAATCCTCAAAGTGTTGCCGTTGAATACAACGAAGCGATCCTGCCGCGCTCGCAGTACGAAAACCAGGTACTCGCAGACGGCGACGTCGTCGAGATTGTCCATTTTGTCGGCGGAGGCTGCTGACTCCGCCGCCCGTTTCAGAAAGAAGGCTTTTTTCATGACTACTGCCAATGATCCTCTGATCCTCGGAGGACACGAATTCCATTCCCGTTTCATCCTCGGCTCCGGCAAATACTCGATGCAGCTCATCGAAGCCGCCGTCAAGGACGCCGGCGCGGAAATCATTACACTTGCCGTACGCCGCACGAATACGCAGAAAAAGGACAATATCCTCGACTATATCCCGAAACACGTAACGCTGCTCCCGAATACGTCGGGTGCGCGCAACGCCGATGAAGCCGTCCGTATCGCCCGCCTAGCCCGCGAACTCGGCTGTGGTGATTTTGTCAAAATCGAAATCATGCGTGACACGAAATATCTGCTGCCGGACAATACGGAAACGATCAAGGCAACGGAAATCCTCGCCAACGAAGGCTTTACGGTCCTGCCGTACATGTTCCCGGATCTGAACGCCGCACGCGATCTTGTGAGTGCCGGCGCCGCCGCGGTCATGCCGCTTGCCGCTCCGATCGGCTCGAACAAAGGTCTCGCCGCCAAGGAATTCATCCGCATTCTCATCGACGAAATCGACCTGCCGGTGATCGTTGACGCCGGCATCGGCCGTCCGTCCCAGGCATGCGAAGCAATGGAAATGGGCGCCGCGGCCATTATGGCAAATACGGCTCTCGCAACGGCCGGTGACGTCACACGTATGGCGCGCGCTTTCCGTTCGGCGATCGAAGCCGGCCGCGAAGCGTATCTCGCGGGACTCGGACGCGTTTTGACGCGCGGCGCTTCCGCTTCCGATCCGCTGACGGGCTTTTTACGGGAGGCGAAATAAGTCATGACGGAGAAAAAAGAAAACAACTTCCTCATTGACACGGGCAATCTTTCGCCGAAAGCGCTCGCGCGTAAACATCAGCTGGAAAATGACCCGTCCTGCCGCCGCGATCCGATGGAATATCTCCCGGGCATGGAAATCATAAAATCCGACATCCGCGAAAAAGTCATGCGCGAGGTTGACGCGTACGATTACGAGAGCTATACGGCCGCCGATGTACGCCGCGCGCTCAATCACGAACACCGCACGATCGAGGATTTCAAAGCCCTGCTTTCCCCGGCCGCCGCACCGTTCCTCGAGGAAATGTCGCGTATTGCGAGCGAGATCACGAGCCGTCATTTCGGCAACACGGTCTATCTTTTTACGCCGCTCTATATCGCGAATTACTGCGAAAATTACTGCGTATACTGCGGTTTTAACTGCTACAATTCGATTCATCGCCTGAAACTCGAGCACGAACAGATCGAACACGAGATGAAAGTCATCGCCGACAGCGGCATGGAGGAAATCCTCATTTTGACGGGTGAAAGCCGCGCCAAAAGTGACGTCAAGTATATCGGCGAAGCCTGCAAGCTCGCAAGCAAATATTTCCGCAATGTCGGGCTCGAGATCTATCCGGTCAACACGGACGAATACCGCTACCTGCATGAATGCGGCGCCGATTACGTCACGGTTTTCCAGGAGACGTATGACCTCAAAAAGTACGAAACGCTGCACCTTCTCGGCCACAAACGCGTTTGGCCGTACCGCTTTGACGCGCAGGAACGCGCGCTCCGCGGCGGTATGCGCGGTGCCGGATTCTCGGCGCTCTTGGGACTTTCGGACTATCATAAGGACGCGCTCGCGACGGGACTTCATGTCTATTATCTGCAACGCAAATATCCGCAGGCGGAACTTTCGCTGTCCTGCCCGCGTCTGCGTCCGATCATCAACAACGACAAGATCAATCCGCTTGACGTCAGCGAACGCGTTCTCTGCCAAATTCTCTGCGCATACCGCCTGTTCCTGCCGTTTGCGGGCATCACGGTTTCGTCGCGCGAATCGGCGCGTTTCCGCAACGGCATCGCGAAAATCGCCGCAACGAAAATCTCGGCCGGTGTTTCGACCGGTATCGGCGACCACGAGAGCAAATACGAAGGAAAAGACGATGAAAATGCCGGCGATGAACAGTTCGAGATTCAGGATCAGCGAAGCCTGCACCAGATGTATGATGACATGAAAGGAGAAGGGCTGCAGCCGGTCCTTAACGATTATCTCTATGTCTGATCACGCTCTGAATCCTTCGTTCCCGTGCCGCGAGGACGATCTCGGGCATTTTCCCGTCGTCTGCGTGACAAACCGGCATCTTGTAACGGGTGACTTTTTGACGCAGCTCGGCAATGTCATGCATTTGCATCCGGCTGCCGTGATTCTGCGCGAAAAAGATTTGGATGAAGCCGCCTACGAAAAGCTCGCCCAGGATGTTTTGACGCTCGGACGCATTCACGACGTGCCGGTCATCCTGCATACGTTTACGAGTGTTGCCGTCAAACTCGGCGCGCGCGCGATTCATCTGCCGCTGCCGCTTTTGCGTCAATTAACGCCGGATGAATATGACGCATTTGACGTCATCGGAACGTCATGTCATTCGCTCGCCGACGCGCAGGAAGCCGTCAAGCTCGGCGCCGATTATATTACGGCGGGACATATTTTTGCGACGAAGTGTAAGGACGGGCTCCCCCCGCGCGGGCTGCCGTTTTTGCGCGAGATGACGAAAAACTGTCCTCTCCCGGTCTACGCGATCGGCGGCATTTCCGCCGTCAACCTCCCCGCCGTTCGCCGCATGGGTGCTGCGGGCGCCTGCGTCATGAGCGGGATGATGCGGAAGGAAACGTATCAAGAGTATTTTTCTAAGTAAGACGGGATCGAGGGGCCGCCCCCGATGCCTAAGCTGCGGCTAAAAAAATCGGTTTTCGCCTAATTATAGTCGCCTGTATCAAACCGCTACGCTTAAAAGATACAGGCGACAGGGCGAAAACCGATTTTTTCTTAACGCCTTCCTCAGCAATGGCATCGGGGGCGGCCCCTCGATCCCTTACGTTTTCTTGAACCTTAATCTTTCTCCGGGAAGAAAACCGCGAGGACTTTCTTATCTTCGGGTTTGCCGAGATACGTTCCGAGGAGGAAGAAGAGGAGCGATACGGTAATACCGATCGTAATCTGATGCAGCCCCATGACCTTAAATCCGAGTCCCTGCGTCAGGCAATAAGCGATCGTTCCTCCTCCCATAGAGAGCAATGCACCGAGACGATTGGCGCGTTTCCAGAAGAGTCCGAGGAGGAGCGTCCAGAAAAACGCCGTTTCGAGTCCGCCGAAGGCAAACATGTTAATAATCCAGATGAGACTCGGAGGCGTCAGGGCGATGAAAAAGACGATGACGCCGACAACGGCTGTTGCCGCCATCGAAAGCGTACGCAGTTTCTGCGTTGACGGGACAATGCCCCGTTTTTTCTGATGATGCAGATAAACGTCTTTGACGACGGCAGACGACGCGACGATGAGCAGTCCGGAAATCGTTGACACGGACGCGGCGAGCGGACCGATAATGGCGATGCCGACAAGTGCCTGCGGCATCGCCGCAACGATCGTACTCGGGATAATGTTGTCGACACCGCCGTATGACGCGAGCGGTCCCGTCAAAATGCCGTGCGCGAGAATGCCCGTAAAGTTGACGCCGATGTTCATAAAACCGATGACGACCGTACCGATGATCATCGCGTGATGCAGGCTTTTCGTGTCACGATAACTGATCCCGCGAACGACAGACTGCGGCAAAGCGATCGTACAGATACCGACGAGAATCCACTGCGTCAGATAGAGGCCGACGGGCATATGTCCGTCCGAAAGAGGCTCGAACATCTCGGGATGATTCGCCTCGAGTCCAGTGATCACGGCCGTATAGCCGCCGCCCGCGGATAAAACGTAGTACAGAAGCAGCACGATCCCGATCATCATCATGACGGCGCAGCACGTATCCGTAAACGCGACGGCGCGGAATCCTCCGACCGTTGTATAAACGACGACGACGAGTCCGAACAGCAAAAGTCCCATCGAATAACTGTACCCCGTAACGGCAGCGAAAAGTTTCGCGCCGCCGACAAACTGCGCCGTCATCGTCCCGCAGAAAAACAAAACGATGATAAACGCCGCCATGGCCGCGAGTCCGTCCGATTGAAACCGTTCGCGGATGATGTCAACGACCGTCACGGCGTCAAATTTACGCGAAAGCAGCGCGACGCGTTTGCCGAAAATGCCGAGCACGAGAAAAATCGCCGTGACCTGAACGACGGCCATATAAATCCAGCCGAACCCGATCTGCCACGCCATACCGGGCCCGCCGACAAACGAACTGACGGAACTGTACGTCGCAACCGTTGTCATCGCGAGTACAAAACCGCCGAGATCGTGATTGCCGATAAAATACTGTTGAATAAAATTGCCGCTTTTTTGACTGCGCCGCACATAAAAGCCGATGGCAATCATCAGCGCCATAAAGAGAAGCAGCGGCAAAAGCGCCATCGGATTTCCCTGTGTCATTTCCGCGCCTCCCCGTCATCCGCGCCGAGATCCATGTCGCGGAAAACAACATGCACGAGCAGCGCAACAAGAGCGACAGCAAAAAGCCAAAATCCAACCGTTGACGCAAGCGTCCAGACCGGAAGTCCGAAAACCGTGCCGCCCAAAGGCGCAAGTCCGAAGCCCAAAACAAGCCACGCCGCAATCAGAACGAGAAGCGTCACACCCGTCCAAACGGCTTCCCGGCAGACCTGCCGGTATTTTTCGTATTCACTCATAAAAATACCCCTTTCCGTCCCTGCGGGACACTCACAGAATGTCCGACGCACCGGAAAAGGGCATAGTTTTCCCGAAGCATATGGCGGACAGTCCCGTTCCCTAAGGATACGGGCTGCGAGTTTTGTCAACATGAATAACCATTCATCGTACGTCTGCCTTCTGACATGACGTCGACGCCATTATCTTAGAACATTTTCCGCCTGCTGACAAGTCAGAAAAAAATCCCCCGAAAAACAGGAAATCCGAGGCTGAAAACAGAATAAGTTCATATGTAAGTGTGAATATCGGCTGTGGAGAAAGGAAGATGTATCATGGCTTTAATCAAAGGACTTCATCATGTCGCAATGAAATGCAGCTGTCAGGCTGAATTCGAGGAAGAGATCCGTTTCTATCAAGACGTTCTCGGCCTCGCCGTCAAACGTTCGTGGGGCAAAGGCGCAGACGCCGGCATTATGTTTGACGCCGGTGACGGTGCACTCATCGAGATTTTCGCACAGGGATGTGCCTGCCATGAAACGGGTTCGGTCAATCACTACGCGCTCGGAACGGATGACGTCGATGCCGTCGTCAAGGCCGTCCGCGAAGCCGGATACGCCGTCACGACGGAACCGATGGATTTGACGATTCCCTCCGAACCGCCCTTCCCGGTCCGCATCGCCTTCGTCGTCGGACCTTGCGGCGAAGTCATCGAGATTTTTAAAGAGTGCTGATCTATAACCTATAATAAGACGGGATCGCGGCAGACAATCGGAGGCCTAAGCTGCGGCTAAAAAAAATCCGTTTTCGCTTAATAAAAGCCGACTGAATCAAATCGCTACGCTTAAACAATTCAGTCGGCGGGCGAAAACGGTTTTTTTTCTTAACGCCTTTATCAGCAATGGCCTCCGATTGCCTGCCGCGATCCCTTACGTTTCCGGTAATACAGTTCTGCTTAGAAAGCTCCTTTTTCGAGTCATGAGAGGGGCAGTGTCCCGTTCCTTGCGTTTTGCTGAGTAAGCGTTAAGAAAAAATTGCACTTTCGCCGGGAGCCTGTTTCTTTTAAGCGCAGCGGTTTGAAACAGGCGACTCAATTAAGCGAAAGTGCAATTTTTTTAGCGTCAGCTTTTAAGCAAGGAACGGGACACTGCCCCGAACTTACCGGATAAAGTTTTTAGCCGCAGCTCTGTCCTTCGTTTTCCTGCCGTGATCCCGTCGTGTCATGGGTTATTTGACGTCATGTTCCCGTCCCCAACAACTGACCTTCTCATATCCCGGCACGGCAACCCCGTACTGCTTTCCGAGCGTAACAACGCGGTCAACGAGCCCTGAAAACTCCGAAACGTGGCCCGCCGCAACATCGCGCTGCATCGACGTCGTCAGTCCCGGCGGATAACTGTCAATGAGCTTCAGCCCGAACGCAACGAGATCCTTCGTATATGCCCTGACGCCCATCGCGTGACCGATCGCCTCGACCTCGCGGATCAACTGACAGAAAAACGCGCGGACCTCTCCTTCCTGCTGAAACGCCTCACTTTTGACGTCAAAATACAGACAAACCGCGCCCATCGGTGACACAAAGGCGAACTTCTCAATCGCATCGCGGACAATGTCCGGCGTAAAATGCGTCTCAATCCCTGCCTCATTCATAACGGACTCGAGTTCACGCGCCTTCGCCTCCAAATCATGCGCCTGACCCGGACGGTAACCGTAAAACACGCGCAAAATCTTCTGCGGCTGAGAAATGACACCGGGCGCCTTTTTGCTCGCAAAAACATAAATGCATCCGTCAAGAACCGTCAAATCGGGCAACTGCTCCTGCATCACCGCGCCCGTGCCGAATACATTGAGAATCGGAATGACGAGCGTCCCTTTCCCCGCATGACGGCGCACAAACTCCACCGCCGTCTTCAGGCTGTAATACTTAAAGCAGACAAAAATGACGTCGGGTGTATCGTCATACTCCTCCGTCGTACACACGCCCGCGGGATGAATCGTCACATTTCCGAGCGTCGCCGACTCCACCTTCAGTCCCTTTTCGCGGATCATGCGCAGATGCTCCCCGCGCGCAATCAGCGTCACATCCTGACCCTGACGCGAAAGAAAAGCCCCGAGCACGCCGCCCGTTCCGCCTGTTCCCAAGATCACGATCTTCATATCATCACCTCATTGTAATGTTATTCATTCATTATATCATACATCGAAACGCTAATAGAATGATAACATAAGGGATAACAGCATCGTTTCTGCCGTTTTGCTGCGTAAAGCGTTAAGAAAAAATTGCAGGTTCGCACGGAGCCTGAATTATTTAAGCGCAGCGGTTTGATTCAGGCGACTATATTAAGCGAACATGCAATTTTTTAGCGGCAGCTTTTAAGGCAGAAACGATGCTGTTATCTCGCCTTTTTAGCCGCAGCTTAGGCATCCGGTGACGGACCGCGATCCCGTCGTGTTACCGTCAATTCATTTTTACGCAAACAAAAAGACCCGCCGGCAGAAGCCGGCAGGTCCGGGAGATGTCATAATCAGTCGAGTGCTTTAAAAGCCTGATCAAGATCGTAAATGATATCGTCAATATGCTCCGTACCGATCGACAGACGAATCGTCGACGGCGTAATACCGGAAGCAAGGAGCTCCTCCTCATTCATCTGGCTGTGCGTCGTGCTGGCCGGATGAATAACGAGAGACTTGACGTCAGCGACGTTTGCGAGCAGGGAGAAGACTTTCAGATGATCGATAAACTTCTGCGCCTCTTTCTCGCCGCCCTTGATCTCGAACGTGAAGATCGAAATACCGCCGTTCGGGAAGTACTTCTTATAGAGCTCATGGTCCGGATGATCCGGGAGAGCCGGATGATTGACCTTGGCTACATGCGGGTTCTTCGCGAGATAGTCGACAACTTTCAGTGCGTTTTCGACATGACGTTCAACACGCAGCGAGAGCGTCTCGGTGCCCTGCAGGAGCAGGAATGCGTTAAACGGCGAAAGCGTTGCGCCCGTGTCGCGCAGGAGGAGGGCACGCAGATACGTGGCGAAAGCGGCTGCGCCGATGTCTTTTGCGAAACTGATGCCGTGATAGCTGGCATTCGGTTCAACGAGCCACGGGAATTTACCCGAAGCAACCCAGTCGAACTTGCCGCTGTCAACGACAATGCCGCCGAGCGTCGTGCCGTGACCGCCGATGAATTTCGTTGCGGAATGAACGACAATGTCAGCACCGTATTCGAACGGACGCAGCTGATACGGCGTAGCAAACGTCGAGTCAACGACGAGCGGAATCTTGTGAGCGTGAGCAATCTCGGCAACAGCCTCGATGTCAATGAGGTTTGCATTCGGGTTGCCGACCGATTCGATGTAAATGATCTGCGTGTTATCTTTGACGGCATCCTCGAAGACCTGAACACCTTTCGTCGGGTCAACAAATGTCGTCTCGATGCCCCAATCCGGAGCCGTATGCTCGAAGAGGTTATACGTGCCGCCGTAAATCGTCGTAGCGGCGACAATATGCTGTCCTGCATGGACAAGTCCCTGAATCGCGGCCGTTACGGCAGCAGCGCCGGATGCGAATGCAAGAGCCGCTACACCGCCTTCGAGAGCCGCAATACGACGCTCAAAAACATCTTCCGTCGGGTTCGTCAAACGGCCGTAAATGTTGCCGGCATCACGCAAAGCGAAACGATCGGATGCATGCTGGCTGTTACGGAAAACATAGGACGTCGTCTGATAAATCGGAACGGCGCGGGCATCGGTTGCCGGATCGGCTTCTTCCTGACCGACATGAAGCTGCAGGGTTTCAAATTTGTATTTTCTTTCTTCACTCATGAATGATCCTTCCTTCCGTCAATTCCAAATACGTGTGGCCGTATCTAACATACTTGATTAATATGTTTTATATTATAAATCGTTAACCGAGACCTGTCAAGGTATGCGCTCGGGAAACCGGGAAACTTTTTCCCTATCGCTTGTCATAGATCCAATTGATGACAGTTATTTCTCCTTCTGTTCCTTTGATGGCCAGATGTACGTGCGCAGATTCGTTTCCCGGATGACGGTATCCATCGCGTCAACGGCGAGATTGACGGCTTCGCCGCTCGGCATATACGTGTCATGGAAGAAACGCGAGATACTCTTGACTTTCATCTTGTCCGTACGGCGATCATAGATAAACAGTTTGACTTCGGCGCGGCTGTACATATACGTTTCGTTGTGCCAGCCCCAGCCGTAGTAGATTTCCTGGTAATAATCCTCGAGTGTCGGCAAAACGACAAGGTCCGCGTCCAGTTTTTCGGCGAGCGGACGCATATAGTTTTCCATCTTCTGCTTGCCGCCGACATTGCCGACGACTTCGTCAAACGCGTCAATGCATTTGTCTTCGTCAAGATAATCGACGCGTTTCAATATCCCGTTGAGCGGCACATGTAAAGCGCGGTCAAGCGGCAGTTCAATCTGCGATTCCTCGCGGCTGTCCGGGCGGTAATACGAACGAATCATGAGCGGCATCCGCGCCAGTTTAATCGGCTGCTGCACCGTTTTCTCCGCACCGTTTGACGCCGTTTTCGCCGTCTCGTCCGCCGTATCTGACGTCAAAATCTCCTGCTGAACCGGCGCCGTTTCCTGTTCTGCCGCCTGCGAAATCCCCGGAACGACAAATCCTGCCGTCAAAGCCAAAGCAACCGTCAACCCGAGTATCTGTTTTCCCATGCTTTTCATCGTCAATCCCCCTTACGAAAAACATTCTTTTTCTTTATTATAGCCGAAATTAAGATCAATTTCCTGAAATTTCCATTATAAAGGCGGGAACGCGGGATTGGAGCGGGGGCCTGAGCTGCGGCTAAAAAAAATCCGTTTTCGCTTAATGAAAGCCGACTGAATCAAACCGCGTTCGCTTAAACAATTCAGTCGGCAGGCGAAAACGGATTTTTTTCTTAACGCCTTTATGCAGCAACATCCCCCGCTCCAATCCCGCGTTCCCTCACGTTATTTTTTCGAGGACGCCAAATAAGACTTCATAAGATAAACGTAAGAGATCGGCGTGTTCTCCCGGATGCCATTGCTGGAAAAGCGTAAAGAAAAAATTGCACTTTCGCCCGTCGCCTGTTTCTTTTAAGCGCAGCGGTTTGAAACAGGCGACTCAATTAAGCGAAAGTGCAATTTTTTTAGCGACAGCTTAGGCAGCTGGGAGAACACGCCGATCTCGTCTTTTAGCGGCAGCTTAGTCAACAGGAAGAACAGCATGATCCCGCCTAGTTATGTAAAATAAACGTCAATGAATCGACTTCTTCTTAAAGCGCCCGCCGATAATATCGTGCACCGCATTAATCGTCACGAACGCATTCGCATCCTTCTCCAACACAATCTCCTTCAGCTTATCGACCTCAAGACGCGTCACAACGCAATACAGCACTTCCTTGCTCGCGCCCGTATATCCTCCCGCGCCGTGCAGGAGCGTCACACCGCGGCCGAGGCGGTCATTGAGCGCCGACGTGATTTCCACGTGTTCATTCGTTACGATCATAACGGCATACGACTCGTCAAGACCCTTGATGACGACGTCAATCATCTTCGAAATGACAAAATACGCGACGAGCGAATACATCGCCTTGTCCCAGCCGTAAAGCAGGCCCGCGCTCGACAAAATAAAGAGGTTGATGAACATAACCACTTCGCCGACCGAAAAGACCGACTTCTTGTCCATGATAATCGCCACGATCTCCGTGCCGTCGAGCGATCCGCCCGCGCGAATGATGAGTCCGACGCCGAGGCCGTCAATAATGCCGCCGAAAATCGCCGCGAGGAACGGATCGTCCGTCACGCGCGGAAGCGGCGCGAAAACGCCGGACCAAAAGGACAGAAAACAGATCGCGATCATCGTCGCAATCGCGAAATTCTTGCCGATCTGTTTATAGCCGAGATAGAGAAACGGAATATTGAGCAGCACGAGGAAAATACCGAGTGCCTGACCCGTAATCGACTGCATCATGATCGAGATACCGACAACGCCGCCGTCGATGACGTTGTTCGGGATCAGGAAAAGTTCGAGGCCGATTGCCGCAATGATCGAGCCGACAAAGATCATGAGATATTTTTTGACATAAAACGAAACAGTCCTGCCCGGTAATTTACAGGCTTTTTTCGGTGTAGTGGTGTTCTGTTGTGCGTCCATCCGGTTCCTCCCCAATTCATCCATAACATAGCATCTATTGTAATTTTATATGCTGCCCTGTAAAAAAGCAATGACGTGAGTATCTTTTTAACGAAACTGTAAAAAAACATGGCTCCCGTTGACCGTAAGAAAGATGGACAGTTATAATAAAAGTAGAATCGACGCGGTTTCTGCGTCGATGTACCTCATGATTCAAGGAGGATCATTATGCTGATAACCGATCTGCTGCCGCCCGAGCGAATTCTGCTGCGGGCGACGGCAAAAAATAAAAAAGATGCCATCAACATGCTTGTCGATTGTCTGGTGAAATCCGGCGAACTTTCGGATCCCGGTCAATACCGTCACGATGTCTTTGAACGCGAATCGCAGGGATCGACGGGACTCGGCGACGGCATCGCCACGCCGCACGCGAAAAGCAGCGGCGTCAAACACGCGTCTCTCGTCGCCATGACAATCCCTGAAGGCGTTGACTTTGACTCACTCGACGGCAATCCCGCCCGCCTGTTTTTCCTTATCGCCGCGCCGGATGATGCGAGTGACGAACATTTGACGATTCTCTCGCGTCTCGCGACCTGCCTCATGGATCCGCAACTCAAAGACGGACTCATCGCGGCAAAGGACACGGACGAATTCCTCTCGCTGCTTCATCATAAGGAGCAGGAACAATTCAGTACGGAAGCAGACGTTTGGCAGCAGGCCCGTGAAGCAAGGCCGATGCCGCGTTTGCTTGCCGTTACGGCCTGCCCGACCGGCATTGCCCATACGTATATGGCCGCGGAAAATCTGCGTGAACGCGCGGAAAAACGCGGTATCGCCGTCAAGATCGAAACTGACGGCGCCGTAGGTGTCAAAAATCGTCTGACGTATGACGAAATCGCCAACGCCGAGGCAATCATTGTTGCCGCAGACAAAACCGTCCCCATGGAACGGTTCCGCGGACGCCGCGTCCTCATGTGTTCGGCCGATGACGCCATCCGCAATGCGGACAAACTCATCGATCAGGCACTCGGAGGCAAAGTCCCCGTCTATCAGGGCACCGATGAAACGGATGACGTCAAACAGGATCTTCCCGTCAAGCAGGAAGGTCTTGCGCGTCAAATCTACAAAAACCTCATGGACGGCGTTTCCCATATGCTGCCGTTTGTCGTCGGCGGCGGCATTCTCATCGCGCTCGCATTTCTCTTTGACGATTACGCACTCAATCCCGCCAACTTCGGCTCAAACCGCCCGATCGCCAAGTTTTTCAAGGATACGGGCGATCTCGCTTTCGGTTTTATGCTGCCGGTATTGTCCGGTTTTATCGCGCGTTCGATCTCCGAACGTCCCGGTCTCGCCGTCGGATTTGTCGGCGGCGCGATCATGCAGGCAACCCATGCCGGATTTATCGGCGCGATGATCGCGGGTTTTGCGGCAGGATATACGGTTCGGCGTCTCAAACTCATCTGCCGTCATTTGCCGGCGTCACTTGACGGTATCAAGACGATTCTCATCTATCCGTTTTTCGGCATTCTCATCGTCAGCCTCATCGGTTTCTTTATTATCGCGCCGCCCTGTACGGCTCTCAATTTCTGGCTCATTGACGCACTCAGTACACTCAATCCCGAAGCGCGCGTGCTCATGGGACTCATCCTCGGCGGCATGATGTCGGTTGACATGGGCGGTCCGGTCAATAAAGCCGCGTATTTGACGGGAACGGGACTGCTCGCGTCGGGAGAATATCACGTGATGGCGGCCGTAATGGCCGGCGGCATGGTTCCTCCTCTCGCTATCGCACTCTGCACGACGTTTTTCCGCAACCGTTTTACCCCGGCCGAACGCCGCGCCGGTCTCACGAACTATATCATGGGACTTTCGTTCATCACGGAAGGAGCGATTCCGTTTGCCGCGAGCGATCCGATCCGCGTTCTCCCGTCCTGTGTCATCGGTTCCGCCGTCGCGGGCGGCATGTCGATGGCACTTGACTGTACGCTGCGCGCGCCGCACGGCGGCATTTTCGTCGTCCCGACTATCGGTTATCCGCTCTATTTCATCCTCGCTGTTTTTGTCGGCGCTGTCATTGGCTGCATCTTCATGGGAATCTGGAAAAAACCGGTGCACGAAAAGTAACATATGAGCTAAAGTACATCCTAGGCGGGATCATGGGGCTCTCTCTGCTGCCTGAGCTGTCGCTAAAAAAATCCGTTTTCGCTTAATTTATGTCGACTGTTTCAAACCGCTGCGCTTAAAAGAAACAGTCGACAGGGCGAAAACGGATTTTTTTCTTTACGCTTTTTCAGCAACGGCATCAGAGAGAGCCCCATGATCCCTTAGGTTACTTCACTAAGGCATATGTTGACTTTCGTGTACAAAGAAACATGAGGGCGTGCTGGAAGGACGCGGATGGCTTTGCTGCTTGAGGCGTTAAGAACGTCAGACGGTTTCACACGGAGCCCCGTTGTTTCGTTCAAGCGAAGCGCGTTTAACAATGGGGCGACTCAATTGAGTGAAACCGTCTGACGTTTAGCCGGCAGTGTGTCATCCGCGTCCTTCCCGCACGCCCGTCTTGTTACCGTTCTTTATAAGGCAAACACAGTTTCGTTATCCACAAATCCATCCACAGCTGTGGATAACCTGTCCGCGCAGTTCCCGTTTTTACGAGTTTCTTACAATAAATATACACAGCTGTTGTGTATATCGTGTACAAAACTGACGTCAAATCTGTGGATAATGTGGATAAATCGGTGGATAACCCAAGATATACGGTAAAAAAATTTGTCAATATCCCATATTTTGTGGCTGATGCCCCGATATTTCCACGAAGGTTTGTGGATAACCGCAGCCTTATTTCGTTTTCCATGTCGTATACGGGTGTTCGACGAGATTGGCGTTGTAATAGCGGGGATCGCCGGATACTTCTTCGCCGAGCCAGTCCGGACGGGCGAACACGGTGTCGACAGCGGGAAGTTCGATTTCGGCAACCGTGAGTCCTTCGTTGACACCGGCGAAGCGGTCGATTTCCCAGGTAAAGCCGCCGTGTTGTTCCAGATAGCGCCGTTTTTCGATGACAGGCGGGATACAGAGTTTGAGCAGTTCCGCCGCGTCTTTCGAAGGAATCTCGTATTCGTACTCCGCTCGGCTGATGCCTACATTCTTTCCTTTGACCGTCAAATACCCCTTGTCGCCGCGCAGGCGCACGCGTACGGTGCGTTCGGGGACAACGGAAAGATATCCCTGTGCGATATACGTTCCTTCGTCCTGCGGCTTCCAGTACGGTTTGACGCGAAATTTTCGTTCGATCTCTTTCATGATCATCACCTCACCGTTAATTTTAATCCGATCTTAACCGTTCCGCCATCCTCTTTTCACCTTTGAACCGTAAAATTAAATAATAGGAGCTGTCTGCCCGAAAAAGAATCATTGCACAAATCGGGCGCGCTACGTATAATAAGAGATAATCGTTGTGTATGTATACTATATATTTCAGCAGAAAAGAAGGTAGAACCGTTGCAATACAATCCGATACCGCCGCGGCGCGAATCACGCAGGCGCCGAATTTGGCCTTGGGTCATCCTGCTGTTCGTCTTTATCGGCGCAGCCGCTCTCGGTGCGCTTTTCGCGTCAAGCAGTCTGCTTGACCGTTCCCCGGACGATGTCGTCGAGGAAGGCCTGCTCACATCACATGACAAAACGACCGTCATGATCATGGGTGTCGACGAACGCGCCGATGACGTCGGCCGCAGTGACACGCTGATGATCGCGACGCTTGACCCGAAGAAAAATCAGGCCGCCCTGCTTTCGATCCCGCGTGACACACGCGTGCGCATCAAAGGACACGGTTTTGACAAGATCAATGCCGCTTTCGCTTACGGCGGCGAAAAATTGACACAGGATACGGTCGAAAACTTCCTCGGCGTCAACATGGATCATTATGTCATCGTCAATCTCCAGGCATTCCAGAAGATCATTGACGCGATCGGCGGCATTGACATTGACGTCGAAAAGCGCATGTACTACGAAGACCCGTGGGACGATGACGGCGGACTCATCATCGACCTGCATCCGGGCATGCAGCATATGGACGGCAAAACAGCCATCACATACGTCCGTTACCGCGATGAAGAAGGCGATATCGGCCGCATCAAGCGTCAACAGAAGTTTATGAAGGCCTGCATGGACAAGATCACGTCACCGTCGATCATCCCGCAGCTGCCGTCTGTTATCCGTGAAGTATCCAAGTCCGTTCGCACCGACCTTTCCGTCCGTCAGATCCTCGAATTCGCCGGCACGCTGAAGGAAGCGCAGAAAAACGGCCTCAAGACCGATATGGTCCCGGGCACGCCGCTCTACATCGACGGTGTCAGCTACTGGATTCCGGACGTCGATAAATTGCGTCATTCACTCGCCGATACGCTCGGCATCCAGATGGATTCGACGAACCGCGAACATCTTGAAAAGACGCTGAAGGAATACAAGAACTCGATCCCGGCAAATGCCAAGACCGAACCGGGTCCGGGCGCAAGCACCGAGTCAACGAAAAAGTCGTCGTCCTCGACGTCGTCAACGATGAAACGGAGAGAGGAAACATCCCATTCTTCTTCGACAACCCGCCGTGAGACCGAGAGCCGCGAGGTTCAGGAAAAGAGCGCTCCCGTTACGTCAAAGCCTGCCGGCTCCAATGATGTTGTCGCCCCGGTCCGCGGCAGCGAATCCGGTAAAACGCAATAAGAATTCGAAGCTGTCATTTGACAGCTTCTTTTTTTGCCTCTAAACATTAAACTGAAGCATGACGATCTCGTAAATGTATCGTTTCAAAGGCGGGATCGCGGCGGGGACACCGTCTGCCTGAGCTGAGGCTTAAAAAAATTTCGTTTTCGCTTAATTAAGTCGCCCGTATCAAACCGCTGCGCTTAAACAATACGGGCTCCACGCGAAAACGAAATTTTTTCTTAACGCCTTTTTCAGCAACGGCAGACGGTGTCCCCGCCGCGATCCCTCACATTTAGCAAACAATAACGTCAATTCCTATCAATTCACCTGTTTATCCGTCAGGTAAAGACGATTTAGCTTGCCATTTCAGGGAAAATCTGTATAATAGTAACATAACACCCTTACAAGTATGGCAATTATAATCAGTTGTGTTTACAAAATTTGTAAGCTGCAAATCGATAACAGAAAGGGAGCAATTCGAATGAGTAATGTAAAGGAACTTGCATTAGAGCTTCACAAAAACAACCGCGGCAAAATCGCCGTCACGAGCAAAATCCCTCTGAATACGCCGGAGGATCTTTCCCTCGCGTATACGCCGGGCGTTGCCGCACCGTGCCTCGAGATCAATAAAAACCCGGAAACGATTTATGACTATACGTCAAAAGGCAACATGGTCGCTGTCGTCACGAACGGCACGGCTGTTCTCGGCCTCGGCAACATCGGTGCCGGTGCCGGCCTGCCGGTTATGGAAGGCAAAGCCCTTCTGTTCAAAGCGTTCGGCGGTGTTGACTCCGTTCCGGTCTGCGTTGACTCGGAGGATCCTCAGGAAGTCATCCGTACGGTCCAGCTGATCGCTCCGACGTACGGCGGCATCAACCTCGAAGATATCAAAGCTCCGCAGTGCTTTGACATTGAAAAAGAGCTCAAAAAGACGCTCGATATTCCGGTTTTCCATGATGACCAGCACGGTACGGCTATCGTCGTCGCCTCGGCTATCATCAATGCGTTCAAAGTCATCGGCAAAAAGCTCGAAGATGTCAAAATCATCGTCAACGGTGCCGGTGCCGCAGGTCAGGCTATCACGCGTCTGCTTTACAGCATGGGTGCACGCAATATCATCCTCTGCGACTCCAAAGGCGCGATCTTTACGGGCCGCCCGTACCGCATGAATCCGTACAAGGATGACATCGCGAAGATTACGAACCCGAACAAAGAAGAAGGCCTGCTCGCTGACGTCATCAAAGGCGCCGACGTCTTCATCGGTGTTTCGGTTGCCAACTGCGTGACGCAGGATATGGTCCGCTCCATGAACAAAGACGCCGTCATCATGGCTATGGCAAACCCGGTTCCGGAAATTCTGCCGGATCAGGCAAAAGCAGCCGGCGCACGCGTTGTTTGCACGGGCCGCAGCGACTTCCCGAATCAGGTCAACAACCTGCTCGCATTCCCGGGCATCTTCCGCGGTGCGCTTGACGTTCGCGCCAAAGAGATCAACGAAGAAATGAAAGTTGCCGCCGCAAACGCCATCGCAGGCCTTGTCAGCGAAGACGAACTTGACGAAGATCACGTTATCACGAGCGTTTTCGATCCGCGCGTCGCTCCGACGATCGCCGCCGCTGTCGCAAAAGCCGCTCTCGATACCGGTGTTGCCCGCCTGACTGACGTCACGCCGGAACAGGTTTTCGAGCACGCCAAAGCACTCGTTGCCAAAAAATAACTTCACGCCGTTTATCGGATAGCAGAAAAGGGATACCGCATGTCACGTGCGGTATCCCTTTTTACTTGAAAAGTAAACGTAAGCAGAAGGAGCGGCGGCAGCGGACTGAGTGACTTTTGCGTCAGCAGGCGTGAAGAACGTCAGACGGTTTCCCACGGAGCCCTGAATTGTTTAAGCGAAGCGGTTTGATTCAGGGCGACAATATTAAGGGAAACCGTCTGACGTTTAGCCTGCAGCAGGAACGAAGTCCGTTGCCGCCGCTCCTTCTGCGCCTTATACAGGAAACTTAATCTCAGTCAGTCCGCCCGGTATCGCCGCCCCCTCTGCTTACTTGACATTAAGACCGAAATGTGTCAGTCATTCTTTTGATTGAGCGTAGCAAACGACGTCACGCGGTCATTTTCCGCGATGGACATCAGTTTGACACCCTGTGTATTGCGGCTGATCACCGACACCTCATCGACCGTCGTGCGGATCACAATGCCGTCTGTCGTAATCAGCATGAGTTCCTGATTCGGATGAACAGCTTTGACACCGACGACTTCGCCCGTCTTCTCCGTGACCTTCATATTGATGAGACCCTTACCGCCGCGCGCCTGCGGACGATAATCCTCAACCGGCGTACGTTTGCCGTAGCCGCCTGCCGTAACCGTGAGAACCTGCGCGTTATGGTGCAGCACATCCATGCCGATGACTTCATCGTCATCCTGCAGGCTGATGCCTTTGACACCGCGGGCATTACGGCCCATCGGACGAACATCCTCCTCGCGGAATGCGATTGCCTTGCCCTGCTTCGTCGCGAGCATCAGATAGCTTTCGCCGTCCGTAAACTTGACGCCGATAAGTTCATCGTCATCCGCAAGATTCAGGGCAATCAGGCCTGTCTTGCGCATTGAGCTGAATTCCGAAAGTCCCGTCTTCTTGACAATACCTTTACGCGTTGCCATGAAGAGGAAGCGGTCCGGACGGAATTCACGAACCTGAATGACGGCCGTAATCTTTTCGTCTGCATCAAGCTGCAGGAGATTGATGATCGCCGTTCCCTTGGCCTGACGGCTCGCCTCGGCGATTTCGTAAGCCTTGAGATAGAAGACGCGGCCGCGGCTCGTAAAGAAGAGGATCGTCTGATGCGTCGTCGTGACGAGCATATTCTCGACGAAATCCGTTTCCTTCGTCGTCATGCCTTTGATGCCTTTGCCGCCGCGGTTCTGCTTGCGGTATGTCGTCAGCGGCATGCGCTTGATGTAGTTGTTGTGCGTCATCGTGATGACAACGTCTTCGTCGGCGATCAGGTCTTCGACATTGAGCTCTGACGTGTCAACCGTGATACGCGTGCGGCGTTCGTCGCCGAATTTTTCCTTGACCTGAGTGAGTTCGTCGCAGATGATCGCCTTGATGCGGTTTTCGTCGGCGAGAATGGCCTTGTAATCTTCGATCGCTTTGAGCACTTCCTGATACTCTTCTTCAATCTTGTCGCGCTCGAGTCCCGTGAGGCGCTGCAGACGCAAATCGAGGATGGCCTGGGCCTGTTTCTCGCTGAGTTTGAACCCTTCCATGAGAGCGGCACGCGCAATATCGGTCGTACGGCTCTCGCGAATCGTCGTAATGACGGCATCGAGATGATCGAGGGCGATCGTCAAACCTTCGAGGATATGAGCGCGGGCTTCGGCTTTTTTGAGTTCGTACTGCGTCCGGCGCGTGATGACGTCTTCCTGATGCGCGATATAGTACGAAAGCACTTCCTTGAGATTCAGGATGCGCGGACGGCCGTCGGCGAGTGCCAGCATGATCGTACCGAAGCTGTCCTGAAGCTGCGTGTGTTTGTAGAGCTGGTTGAGCGTGACATTTGCGTTGACGTCACGGCGCAGTTCGACGACGATACGCATGCCGTTGCGGTCCGACTCGTCGCGCAGGTCCGTAATGCCTTCGATCTGTTTGTCACGGACGAGCGACGCGATTTTCTCGATAAGACGTGCCTTATTGACCTGATACGGCAGCTCCGTCACAATAATGCGGGACTTGCCGTTTGACATGGTCTCGATATGGGCTTTGGCGCGCATTTTGATGACGCCGCGTCCCGTACGGTATGCTTCTTCGATACCCGTATGGCCGAGAACGAGTCCGCCTGTCGGGAAATCCGGTCCTTTGATGATCTGCATGAGATCGTCGATCGTCGCTTCCGGATTTTTGATGAGCATCAAGGTCGCGTCAATGACTTCGCACATATTATGCGGCGGGATATTCGTCGCCATGCCGACGGCGATACCCGACGTACCGTTGACGAGCAGCTGCGGGAATTTGGACGGCAAAACCGTCGGTTCCTTCAGCGACTCATCGTAGTTCGGACGGAATTCGACGGTCTCTTTCTCGATATCCTGCAGCATAAGTTCGGCAATTTTTGACATACGGACTTCCGTATAACGCATAGCTGCCGGGGGATCGCCGTCGACGGAACCGAAGTTGCCGTGACCGTCAGCGAGCATATAACGCATGGAAAAATCCTGCGCCATGCGGACAATCGCATCGTAAACGGAGCTATCGCCGTGCGGATGATATTTACCGAGGACTTCACCGACGATACGCGCCGACTTTTTATAGGGCTTATTGGATCCCATGCCGGCTTCCTGCATCGCATATAGAATGCGGCGGTGTACCGGTTTCAATCCGTCCCGGACATCCGGAAGCGCACGCGAGACAATAACGCTCATCGCATAGTCGATGTAGCAGTCTTTCATCTCATGTTCCAGATTGACCGGAATGACTTTTCCCTCTCCAAAATCCACAATCTCACCTCAAAACTTTCGAATCATTTGTGAAAAAAAAATTTCCAGCTGAGCTGGAAATGATGTATCCATTCAAATTATATTTTATCATTTTTTGACGGAAAAGTCCACGAATGACGGCATAGGAGGACGTTTTTGCCTCCCTGACGTCGGTTATTGACGCCCGATGACCCGATCGTAGAGATATCCCTCACGGACGCCGGAATCGCTGTACGTGATCGTCTGACAACCGAAAATCCGCATGAGAACATCCGCGATAATAAGCCCCGGAATGACCGTATGCATGCGGTCCGGAACAGCGCGCATCAAATGACAGGTCTGTTCTTCCGTCAGTGGTATGTCACCCGAAAAATCCGCAATAAGGCGGCGGAGTTTGCCGGCTTCGAGGTGTTTATTGACGGGATCTACACCGAACAGGCCGTTATAAAGAGCCGTCGCGCCTTTAAACGTGCCGCCGATGCCCGCAATGGCATTCGCCTTCATCCCGCGCAGCCATTTGACGCTGCCGAGAGCCTGTTTGGCTTCTTCGCGCATCGCTTCACATTCCTTTGACGTGGGCAGAAGATCCGTGACATGACGCGTACGCAGCGCGAGCGACCCGAGCGGAACGCTGACTTTATGCGCGATACTCCGGCCTTTGTAATGGACGATTTCCGTGCTCGCGCCGCCGATATCGACGAGAATGCCTTCATCGGCGTGCAGGTCATGGGCAGCGCCGACAAAGTCAAACACGGCTTCTTCGTCACCGCTGATGACACGCACCTGAAGTCCCGTGCCCGCGTTGATCGCGGCGATTGCCTCGCGGCTGTTTTTCGCATTACGCAGAGCCGCGGTCGTAAAGACGACGATATTGTCAATGGACAGCCAATGCAGGAACTCTTTGAATTCCTTCAGGATCGTAATCGTCTTGTCGATGCCGGCCTGCTGCATGACGCCGTCTTTGACATAGGCCGCAAGTCCCACTGTGTGCTTTTTCTTCATGAGCATCTCCAGCGAGTCGCCCCGAATCTGATAAACGGCCATACGGATCGTATTCGAGCCGATGTCAATGATTCCGTAAAGCATAACAACCGCCCCTTATTGTTGACGTGTCCAATTAACGTTTCAGGCCGGTACCCGTGACCGGAACGATGACGTTGTAGTTATCCGGCTTGCCGTCTTTGAAATAGTCCATGGCGCCGGCGAGAGCCGCAGCAGCCGTCAAGTCAGCGTCAATGCCTTTCTTGCCGAGCATCTTGCGGCAGCGCAGAATGTCGACATCCTCGACCGTAATGACATCGCCCTGCGATGCATGCAGGACATTCAGCATGTCATTCAGACGTTTCGGTTCAGCGATGCGGATGGATTCGGCAATCGTCATCTTCTTCGGCTGCGGTTCCGTTCCGTGGAATGCCTCATAAAGCGGTGCACATTTCGAGCTCTGAACGGCAACGAGATGCGGCATACGACCGATTTCGAGGAACCCTAGGAACAGTCCGAGCAGCATCGTGCCGTTGCCGACCGGGATAAAGATATAATCCGGTACTTTATTGCCGAGCTGTTTGTAGATTTCGCCGGCCATCGACTTGACGCCTTCCGCAAACAGCGGATTATAGACGTGGGACGCATAATAGGCATCGCCGAGATTCTGTTTGACGGCGGCACAGGCATTGGCACGACCGTTTGCAACTTTGACGACTTTGGCGCCGTACATCTCGATCTGTTTGACAAGTTCCTGAGAAATGTCATCCGGTACATAAATCGTGCAGTCAATATCGGCTGCAGCCGCATATGCCGCAACGGAAGCACCGGCATTGCCCGCCGAGTCCATGGCGATTTTCGTAACGCCGTGATATTTGAGCTCATTGATCATGCGGTAAGAACCGCGGTCCTTAAACGAGCCCGTCGGCTGACGATCTTCCATTTTCAGCAAAATCTGCAGACCGTTCGCGTCAAACGGCAGGATCGGCGTCTCATGTTCCCCGAGCGTTACGCCCGTAACATATTCTTCACCCGGATCTTTATAGACGCGGAACAGGCCGCCGCATTCGCACTGATACGAATGGGTATTCAACGGGTATTTTTTCTTACATTTTTCACAATAGAAGTACATAAATAAACCTTCTTCCTTGTTGTTGTCTATTACTTCGTTCTAAAGCATCGGAATTGCAACTTAATTTATCTATTCGCCACGCAGGGAACAAATACCTTTTCTCGTCGGAAGTTTTTATGGGATTTATTGACAGATTTGTCAAAAATTTGACAGCTGTTGACGTCAAAATACCGTTTCATCATTGCAATTTTCTGTTAAATAACGTATAATGAGTATGGGAGAGAGGTTAGTTTTATAACCTCCGGCAGAAGGTATAGAGGCGGCAAAGGCGGGAACGTTCGGTAGTTCCCGTTTTTGTTTTCCTTCCCTCGAGAATAATCAGAAAATTTTGTGTTTATTGGTGTCGAAGTCCACAACTGCAAAAAGGAGAAACACACATTTATGGACAATCGAATCTACGCCTTAGTCGGACCGCACGCGTCCGGCAAGACGGCCTTAGCTGCGAAGATGAGCGAACTCGGTATTCCGATCCTGTCACTTGACACCTGCCTGAATGATCTCCCGGAGGGACGGGAAACAAGCCCTGCCTGCTGTGTCAGCCGTCAGGAATTCGGAAATCGTCAGTATCTCATGACGTACACGTATCACGGTATCACGTTCGGTATTCGCCAGCAGGAAACGCTTCAGGCTCTCGATGAGAATCCGACGAGCATTATGCTCATCGATTTGCCGGCTCTGCCTGCCCTGAAAGAGCTCCTCGGCGAACGACTTGTAACGATTTTCCTCATGGTGGACTATGATGTCCAGATCCAGCGCATGTTGAAGATGGGTGCCGATTATGAGACGATTCGTCAGCAGCTGCAGGATGATCACGACGGCGGCGACGTCGACGGCTGGAAACTCACAGACTGTGTCATTAAGAACACAGGCAGCCTTGACGATGCCGCAAACCAGCTCCTCGCGATCATGCACTGCGAAAAACGATTGAATTGATTTCCCCCTGAGCGGGGTAATATAAAAGACCTGCCTCTTGGCAGGTCTCTTTTTATATACGGATATTGCGGATAAATAAGGGAGATCGGGGGGAGCGGTGTTTCCCTTGCTGATCTTCCCAGAAACGTAACATAACGATAAAGAAGAGGGGCAGGGGTGTTTTCCCTCAGAATGTCAAGGTCAATTCCTATTTCATTTCCCGATCTCCGCAGCCTGATGGCGCAGGCGGGCGATGCGTTCGGCCGTGTCAGGGTGCGTGCTGAAGAGGTTCGCGAGCGTTTTGCCGGCGCCTTCGAGCGGGTTGACGATGAAGAGATTGGACGTCTGCGGCGTGGCCTGACGCATCGGCTGTGCGTGCATCGCGTAGTATTCGATTTTTTCAAGCGCGTCGGCGAGATAGTTCGGATTGCCGCAGATTTCGCCGCCGCCTTTATCCGCCTCGTATTCGCGCGAACGGGAGATGGCAAGCTGGATGATCGAAGCGGCGATCGGCGCGATGAGGGCCATCGCAAGGGACGCGATCGGATTGCCGCCTTCGTCGTCACTGTTGCCGAAAATGGCCGAGAACTGCAGAATATTGGCGATCCACGAAATCATGGTTGCCATCGTTGACGCGATCGTTGACGTCAAAATATCGCGGTTTTTGACGTGCGTGAGCTCGTGGCCGAGGACGCCCGAAAGTTCCTGATACGTCAAAACGCGCATAATGCCCGTCGTGACAACGACGGCGGCGTGTTCCGGGTTGCGTCCCGTCGCAAATGCGTTCGGAACATCCGAGTCGACAATGGCGACTTTCGGCATCGGCAGCCCCGCACGCTGGGCAAGGCTTTCCACGAGTCCGTAAAGCTCCGGAGCCTGTTCGCGCTCTAAAGGCTCGGCACCGTAAGCCTTGAGAACCATTTTGTCACAGTTCCAATACGTAAAGAAATTCATGCCGACGGCAATGACGAGCATAAACGTCGCGCCGGTCGAACCGGCGACAAATCCGCCGATGGCTACCATGAGGCCCATTAACAAGGCCATGAGGACAGCTGTTTTAAACGTGTTCATTTTAAAAAACCTCCTAAAGAGAATCCATTCGGATTAATCGGCGCTTTTCCGGCGCTTGTAGAGAATGCCGAAACCGACGACGAGGGCAACGTAGCCGATTTTGAGGGCGAGTGCGTACGGTTCCGCGCTGCCTCCGAGCGTCGGATCCGTCGTCATGAGTTCCGCGGCCGTATAGCCGAGAATGGCGCCGCCCACGTAGACGAGAGCCGGGATTTTCAGCATGATGAGCAGGAAGAACTGCGCACCGCAGAGTACGATCGGAATGCTGACCATGAGACCGCAGATAATCAGACTCCATTTGCCGTCCGGTACCGTATTGGCGACACCGGCAAGTGCGAGAATGTTATCGAGACTCATGATAAAATCCGCAATGATGATCGTGCGGATCGCCGATCCGAGTGTTTTCGGCTGCTTTTGTTCCTTATCGCTGCCTCCGCCGCCCGGATCTTCCGATACGAGCTTCATCGCGATCGCAAGCAGCAAAAAGCCGCCGATGAACTTCAGATACGGCGCGGCGAGCAGTCCCGTCGCAAACAGCGTACAGCTGATGCGGACGAAAACGGCGCCGAGTCCGCCGATGATAACCGCTTTTTGACGGCTTTCCGGCGGCAGACTGTGACTCGCGAGAGCAATCATGACGGCGTTATCCCCGGAAAGCAGCAGATCGAGAAGCAAAATTCCCGAAAGAGCCGCCCACCATTCCGGCGAGAACATGCCGGCAAGGAATGATTCCAACGCAATTCCTCCTTCAATCGCTAGAGATACGAAAAGACCCTGCCCCGACAAAGCAGTGTTCACTTCATCGGGACAAGGTCTTGCTTACATCATCTGTCGGCCGTACCGGGATTGACATCCGTTCTGACGATATCCGGCCGTTCAGCTACTCCCCTTGTCGAGAGCATCTCTATATGCGTATTATACTATACCTTTGACTCGTTGGCAAGACATCAGTGAATACCGTATGACGTACGGTATTCCATGTTGATCTCGCGGATCTCTTTTTCGCCTTCGATATACGGCTCGTACATCTCCCACGGGTCAAGTCCGCCCGAACATCCCATGCAGTTGTCGCACGCTCCCGTGCAGTGCAGGGAACGACGGACAATGGCGATGCGCTGTTCGCGTGTCGTGTCTTTGATTAAGTAACTTTTCGGTTCTTTCACGGCTGACACCTTCTTTCTCTGTGTACCGTGTTTTGACGTCAAATATCGAGGTTGCGGACGAGTTTGGCGTTCTCCTCGATGAAACGGCGGCGCGGTTCGACTTTGTCGCCCATGAGGATCGTAAAGAGTTCGTCGGCTTCTTCCGCATCTTCCATGCGGACACGCAGCATCGTGCGTCCCTCGGGATCCATCGTCGTTTCCCAAAGCTGATCCGGATTCATCTCGCCGAGACCTTTGTAGCGCTGAACCGTCGCGCCGTCACGGCCGACTTCGTCGAGTTTCTGCTGCAGTTCGTCATCGCTGTACGTATAGTAATGTTTTTTACCTTTGCGGATGAGATAGAGAGGCGGCTGGGCGATGTAGACATGGCCCTGCTCGACGAGCGGTTTCATGTAGCGGTAAAGGAATGTCAGGAGCAGCGTACGGATATGCGCACCGTCGACATCGGCATCGGTCATGATGATGATCTTGTCATAACGGCGTTTCGTGATGTCAAAGTCATCGCTGATGCCTGTACCGAATGCCGTGATCATCGTGCGAATCTCGGCATTGGCGAAAACCTTGTCGAGACGGGCCTTTTCGACGTTCAAAATCTTGCCGCGGAGAGGCAGGATCGCCTGGAATCGGCGGTCACGGCCCTGTTTTGCCGAACCGCCTGCAGAAGCGCCCTCGACGAGGTGGCTTTCGCACTGTTCCGGATCGCGGACGGAGCAGTCGGCGAGTTTGCCCGGCAGGCCCGTTCCTTCGAGCGCGTTCTTGCGGCGCGTGAGTTCGCGCGCCTTGCGGGCGGCTTCACGCGCACGGGATGCCATGCGCGCCTTTTCGACGATCTGTTTCGTGATAGCCGGATTTTCCTCGAAATACTCCGAGAGACCTTCCGTCACGACCGAATCGACGATGCCGCGCACTTCCGAGTTGCCGAGTTTCGTCTTCGTCTGACCTTCGAACTGCGGCTCGCGGATCTTGAGGCTGATCACGGCCGTAAGTCCCTCGCGGACGTCATCGCCCGAGAGTTTCGGATCCTTATCCTTCAAAACGCCCTGCTTCTTCGCAAAGTCATTGGCCGCACGCGTCAACGCGATTTTGAAACCGGCGAGATGCGTACCGCCTTCTTCCGTGTTGATATTGTTGACGAAACTGTAGATATTTTCCTGGTAGCTGTCATTGTACTGCAGCGCAATTTCGACCATCGTGTCGTCTTTCTGCGCGTTGAAGTAAATCGGCGTCGGATTGATGACTTCTTTGTTGCGGTTGAGATGCTCGACAAACGAGCTGATGCCGCCGTCATAATGGAACAGTTCGTCTTTGCCGTCGCGTTCGTCAATGAGGCGGATCGTAATGCCGTGGTTGAGGAAGGCAAGCTCGCGCAGACGGTGTTTGAGTGTGTCAAAACTGTAAACCGTCGTCGTAAAGATCTCCGGATCCGGGCAGAAATGGACTTTCGTCCCGGTTTCCTCGGTGTCACCGATAATATGCATCGGTTCCGTCGTGACGCCGCGTTCAAACGCGATCGCGTAAATATGACCGTCACGTTTGACGGCAACCTGCATCGAAGACGACAGGGCATTGACGACGGAAACGCCGACACCGTGCAGGCCGCCCGAAACTTTATACCCTTCGCCGCCGAATTTACCGCCGGCATGAAGGACCGTCAAAACAACTTCGACGGCCGGTTTTCCGCTTTCGTGCATGTCAACGGGGATACCGCGTCCGTTGTCAACGACGGTAATACTGTCATCTTTGCCGATTGTGACTTCGATATGATCGCAGTAACCCGCAAGCGCTTCGTCGATCGCGTTGTCAACGACTTCGTAGACGAGATGATGCAGACCGCGCTCCGACGTACTGCCGATATACATACCCGGACGTTTACGGACGGCTTCGAGTCCTTCGAGGATCTGGATCTGATCCGCGCCGTAATCGGCGTCAACCGCCGTCACTGCGGCGCTCTGCTCGTCCGTATGAATCTCGACGTCGGACGTGTCAAGTTCCGCGTCCTCCAGTTCGAGTTCAATTTCCTCGTTTTGCTTGGCAACCGCCGCGGCTCTTTTCTCTTCCTGCGTCTGCCCGTCTTCGGTTCCTGCCGCCGTCAGCGGCACATTCTTGACTTTATCATCCATACGTTTCAGTCGTTCCTTTCTGCTTCCAATCGCGGCGGCTTACTGCCGCAGTTTCCTGCCGAGGCGTGTAAATAATCCGGCGCGGCGGTACAGGGTCACCGGCGCGATGCAGGAAAAGTAAATCGCATCTGACGTCACGACAACCGCCTTGACCGGCTGTTCCCGGTCTTCCGGGTAAATCATACGGGATTGACGTTCCGTCAGGTAACGCCGGTTTTCCCCCGACCGGAACAGGTTATAATCGTATATACCTAAAATTTCTTCTTCGCGTACGGAAATGCCGTTTCCCAGATGAAGAAACATCAATTTCCCTTCTTTCTGTGCCTGCCGATGACATCATAGCGTTTCGGCGTCCGGTAATCCCGCGGACGATGCAGGTCAAAACGCAGACGATATAACGCGCGTCTGACATTTTCATCCGTCAACTCTCCCGGCGGGATGCAGCGGTAAAGCATGACCAGGGTCTTCGCGTCGAGGCTCGTCGTGTCATTGACGTCAACTTTTGCGGCGAGCTGCTGCACGAGAATTGCCCGCTGTTCGTTGAGCATGGACGGCGTACATTCCGGAACATATGTGCGAACTTCATTGCAGTGCGCCCAAGGAATATCCCGCAAAACGGCGCGGATACGACTGCGAAGTTCCGCGTGTCTCGCGCGTCGGCAGGCGGGACAAAAGACCGTTCCGGGCTCTGTCATCGTGCCGCAGCGCTGACACGGCTGCCAGTTTTCCTGTTCCTGCCAGCGTTTCATTTTTTTTCGTCCGAGGGACACTTTCATGACGGCACGCTCGAGATCCGCGTCAAAGGCAAACCGTTTGCCGTCATCCCTTGCCTGACGGATTTCCGCATCCGTCAAAACCGTCTGCTTCCGCGCTGCCGTTTTTTTCCGTTCCGCCGCGGCTGTTTGCCCGCGCTTTGTCTCCGCTTCTTCACGCCAATCCCGCAGTTCGCGGAATGACACGAAACGGATCTCACGGATCAGTTTTTGACCCGCAAACGTATTGACTTTACTGACGAGCTGCGGCATGAGCATCCTCGCTTCATTCTGCCAGACGGATTCATAGCAGGAAAGATAGAGTACATCCCGTTCGACCTTGACGGCGCGGACGTGACGCGCAAAATCTTTCCCGACGATATCGCGCCAATGCCAAACGGCCCAGTTCTCGTAGTATTTCTGCGCAATCTCGGGGCCGAGATTGCGGATTGCTTTCGGTATGAGTGTATCGGGCTTCTCAAATCCCGGCGTGCGTTTTGCCATCGTTTACCCCTGTTTTTCAACCGTACCGGCTTTGACGAGGAACACCGTCCCCGTCTGGCGCGGCGGGAAGTATGCGCGGTCTGCCGCCGTAATAATCGTCTGGATCCGCTCCCGGCCGATAAAAGCCAAAAGTTGACGGCGGCGCGACGCGTCAAGCTCGCTCATGACGTCATCGAGAAGCAGCACCGGGTATTCGCCCGTTTCCGCGCGCAGAAACTCAAGTTCCGCGAGTTTCAGCGAGAGCACGCCGGTACGCTGCTGCCCCTGTGAGCCGAACGAGCGCAGATTGACACCGTTGACCGAAAACACGAGGTCATCGTGATGCGGTCCCGTTCCCGTCGTCCCGCGCAGAATATCCCGTTCCCGCGTTTGCGTCAATACTTTATTATACCATGCGGCGTAATTTTTAGCCACATCGGACGATTTTGCCGTATCGCCCTCAACGCCCGCAATGTCGTAGTCGACGGCAAGGTTTTCGAGACTCCCCGACAGACGCCGCTGCATGAGATTGGCGAGCATACTGAGACGCGAAACGGCCTCGAGACGTTTTTTGACAATCCGCTCCGCGCTGACAGCCATTTGATCGTCCCAGAGCGCCAGCATATCCGTCCGCGCCTGACGTTCGCGGATTTTCTTGAGGAGAGCGTTTCGCTGGTTTAAGAGACGCTGAAACACCAGCAGTTCATGATAATACGCGGGACTCGCCTGAGAAATCTCGCCGTCGAGGAAGCGCCGTCTGCCGACGGGAGCGCCCTTGATGAGCATGAGATCTTCCGGCGAAAAGAGTACGGTATTGAGATGCCCCAGCAGATCTTTCGGGCGTACACCCTGACCGTTAACGAGAATGCGCCGACGCTCGCCGCGTCCGAAACGGAACTCGATCGTATTTTCGACGCCGAGGCGCATGACCGTCAATTTGACATCGGCGCCCGGCTGATCCCAGCGGATGAGATCCGTATCCGTATGCGTCCGGTGCGAACGTCCCAGTGACGCATAGAAAACAGCCTCGAGGATATTCGTCTTTCCTTGGGCATTTTGTCCTAAGAATAAATTAATTTCCGGAGAAAACTCCAGTTCGAGTTCCGGATAATTTCGAAAATCTTTCAGAATTAAAGAACGAACATACATTCTTTATCCCTTTACTTTCACCTGATAGGACCCGAGTCCCTTGACTGTAATGACGTCGCCGTCGTGCAGGCGGCGTCTGCGTGCCGATTCCTTTTCGCCGTTGCGGTAAACGAGGCCTTCGGCGATGAGCGCCTTGACTTCGCCGCCCGAGGCGGTTGCGCCGGCCCATTTGAGGAACTGGTCAAGCTGGATTTCTTCCGTGTCAATCGTGACGATTTCCGGTGTTTCGTTCATCGTTTATCCTCCTCAGTTCTGCGTACGTACCGGCGTAGCGACATAAAGGAATGTCGGATCTCCGTCATCGCGGATCAGGACCGGCGACAGAGGACGGTCGAGTCCGATGCGGCACTGCTTACTTTCGATGACATGAAGGGCGTCGTTGATATAAAGCGCATTGAACGCAATGTTGAGTTCCGGGCCTTCGATCGAAGCCGGGACGCTCTCCTCGGCGTTGCCGACTTCCGGATTGTTCGACGAAATGTGGATCTGATTGTCTGCAAACTGCAGGCGGATGATGTTGTACTCGCCGGAACGGGAAATGAGGGAGACGCGGTCAACGGCTGCGGCAAATGCCTGCGTGTCGACAACGGCGCTTGTCGGCAGATTCTGCGGAATGACGCGCTGATAGTTCGGGAACGAACCCTCGATGAGACGCGACGTCAGATAGAGATTGTCAAACTCGAAACTGATCTGGTTCAGCGAGCACGTCACCGTGACATCTGTCGGGATTTCCGACGTCATATAGTGGAGCAGGTCATTTAAGAACTTGCCCGGAACGATGACGTTGATCTGGCCGATTTCCGTGTCAAACGTTTCCGTGCGGACAGCAAGACGGTGCGTGTTCGTCGCCGCCATCGTGAGTTTCGTATGGTCAAACTGCAGCGAGCAGCCCGTGAAAACGGGGCGGGATTCGTCTTTCGAGCAGGCAAAAACGGTTTTGCGGATCAGCGTACGGAGGATATTGTCTTTCGTCGTGAACGAAAGCGTACCTTCGAGCCGGTGAATGACCGGAAATTCCGCCGGATTCATACGCAGCAAGGTGAAGTTTGCCGGACCCGACTGGATATGAACGGTGTTTTCGTCGTTGTTGACGGTCAGAATGACACGGTCTGCCGGCAGTTTACGGATCATTTCCTGAAAATATCGTCCGGAAACGACAACCTGTCCTTCTTCTTCGATTTCGGCCGGAATACGGCTGATGAAGCCCGTTTCATAGTTGGTTGCCTGCAGTTCGAGCTGTCCGTTTTCGGCTTTGAGGTAAATACCGGAGAGAATGGGGGTCTGCGGTTTCCCGGCAATGGCTTTGGAAACGATGGCAACGGCACCGGTCAATTCGCTTTTCAGGCAGTTGATCTTCATGTGGGTCTTCCTTTCTGGTTTTAAGTCGTATATCTATATAATAAAAAATAGTCGTCGTAGTAGTAGGGGCTGTGGAAATGTGGATAAGGCGGGCGGTGCGGGAATATGCACACATTCCGGTTGTGGATAATGCCGTGCAAAGAGCGGGAGAAGTTATCCACAGAATTCACGGTGATAACCTCTCCCGCCCTTTATCCACATTTCATCCACGCGGTACTCCCAGACTTGTCCACACGGTTATACACGGGTCAGACTTTCTGGAGCCGCTCGATGAGTTCATTGATGATGGCATTGAGTTTCATGTCACGCTGACGCTCGCGCGTGATTTTGTCGTAGGCATGCAGAACCGTCGTATGGTCGCGTCCGCCGAAGAAGTTGCCGATCTGCGGCAGCGACGTATCCGTCAATTCGCGGCAGAGGTACATGGCGATTTGACGCGGATAAGCGATCGGACGCGAACGCTTCTTGGAATGCAGGTCCTCGATGCGGATTTTGAAGTACGACGAGACGATTTCCTGGATGACTTCGAGCGTGATTTCCCGCGTCTTGTTGTTCGGGAACACGTCTTTGAGCGCCTCGGCGACAAGTTCCGTCGTGACGGGACGGCCGATGAGTGACGCGTACGCGACGACACGCGTCAACGCGCCTTCGAGTTCACGGATGTTGCTGTCAATGCGGCTCGCGATATAGACGAGTACGTCATTCGGTACGCTGTAATGGTCAATCGTTGCCTTCTTGTTGAGGATCGCAATACGCGTTTCGAGATCCGGCGCCTGAATATCCGTGATGAGTCCCCATTCGAAGCGGGAACGCAGACGGTCTTCGAGTTTCTGCACTTCACGCGGCGGGCGGTCGGACGACAGAATGATCTGTTTCTGTGCGTCATGCAGCGTGTTAAACGTATGGAAAAATTCTTCCTGTGTACTTTGCTTGCCGGACAGGAACTGGATATCGTCGACGAGGAGAACGTCAATGCTGCGGTATTTTTGACGGAACAGTTCGGCCGTGCCTTCCTGGATGGAGCGGATGATTTCGTTCGTGAACTGTTCGCTTGACACGTAGAGGACGCGCATTTCCGGATGATTGTGCAGCACACGGTTGCCGATGGCATGCATCAAATGCGTTTTGCCGAGTCCGACGCCGCCGTAGATGAAGAACGGATTGTAGACTTTTCCCGGCGCTTCGGCGACGGCAAGCGCCGCTGCGTGGGCAAAGCGGTTCGAACTGCCCGTGACGAAGGAGTCAAAGGTATACTTCGGGTTCAGGGATGACGTGTCACCGGGCGTCACGATGTGCATATCTTTTGTGTCGCTGACGGTTGCGGCGTCTGACGGGTCAATGAGTGTTCCCTGCTGCGGTTTGACATGTTCCGGTTCTTCTTTCCGCAGTTCGGATTTCGGTGTCTTGTCTTTCGGCGCGGTTTCCTGTTCCGGTACAATCTGCAGGATAATCCGACGCGGCGATCCGACAACAGCGGCGACAGCGTCACGGATGATCGGGAGATAGCGCCCTTCGATCCAGTCGCGTTCAAAATCCGTTTTCGCGCCGAGGGTAAGCGCCGTTGACGTCAGGTCAAGCGGCTTTAGGGGGACGAGCCATTTCTTGCAGGCGGGCTCGGCCAGGGTTTCCCGAATCCTGGTCAGAACCTGTTCCCAAAAGGCCTGCAGTTCTGTCTGCTCCATGTGCAAAATCCTTTCTGAACGATGGGAGTGTCAAAGTATAGAAGAAAAAAATAATGTGCACAGGTGAAAATAGGTTATCCACATTATTATCCACAGCTGTGGATAACTTTGCCCGTTTCCCGCCGAGAGGCAAAGTGACGGGGAACGGGCGAATTCGACCTGACACGTTATCCGCAATGTAATCAACAATATCTTATCAGAATCAGGTAAAGTTATCAACAGGTTTTCCGTGGACAAGGCGGCACTGACGTCAAGTTATCCACCGAAAAGCGTCAATTGACGCGTCAAATACGCTTGACACCGGCAGGGGCGTAGGCTATAATTTGACATAGTTAAAATTCTGATACTATGCTCCGTACCTCGGGAGGGGGCGGACTTAGATAGATTGAAGGAGGTGCTTGATCGATGAAACAGACTTATCAGCCGAATAACCATTGGCGTAAACAGACGCACGGCTTCCGTGCACGCATGAAGACGAAAGGCGGTCGTCTCGTACTGAAGAGAAGACGCCAGCGCGGCAGAAAGAAGCTTTCGGCATAACGAGCGAGGTCACTGCGGTGGCCTTTTTTTACTATTTTAGGCGGGGAATGATTTAATGCTTACGTTACCGAGAAGCCGGATGCTGAAGCGGCGCGAGGATTTCCAGCGCGTTTATCATCTGGGACGTTCCTATGCCGGCCGTTACTTTGTTCTGTACGTTTTGGAAGATGACAGCCTTGGGGGCAAGGTTGGCTTTGCAGCGGGGAAAAAACTCGGCTGCGCCGTCGTGCGCAACCGCGTCAAACGATTGCTGCGTGAGAGTTACCGAAAAAATCAGGAATTCCTGCGTCCGGGTCTCGCGATTCTGCTCGTCGGCCGAAAAGCGGCGGTCAATGCCGTCGAATCGGATGTGGAGCGGAATTTCGTCCGTACGGCTCAGCGTGCGGGGATTTTTTCCTGAACATGTTAGGAAAGGAAAGCGGACCGGCATGGCAAAGAAAGTTCTGCTGATTCTGATCGCATTTTACCGCGGCTGTATTTCGCCGCTCTTTCCGCCGTCCTGCCGTTATATTCCGACGTGTTCGGAATACGCGCAGATTGCAATTCGGCGTTACGGCGCCTGGAAAGGCGGAAAAATGGCTGTCAAACGTATTCTGCGCTGCCATCCGTTTCATGAAGGCGGTTACGATCCGGTACCGTGAAGGCGGAATGACGACGATTCCGATGGTTCTTGTTACAAAGATTAGGATGTGAGTACACTTTGATCGAATTCTTTAGCACGCTGCTGCAGCCGATTCAGGATTTGCTGCACGTTGTCCTGGAACTCCTGTATACCGTCACCGACTCGGTCGGACTCGGCAGCTACGGACTCGCGATTATCCTGTTGACGATTGTCATCAAGATGATCCTGTATCCGTTGACGGTCAAACAGGTCAAGTCGATGAAGGCGATGCAGGAATTGTCGCCGAAAATGAAGAAACTGCAGGAGAAGTACAAGGATAAACCGCAGATCATGCAGCAGAAAGTCGGCGAGCTTTACAAAGAAGCCGGCGTTAATCCGCTCGCGGGCTGCCTGCCGCTTCTCATTCAGATGCCGATTCTCATGGGCATGTACTATGCTCTGTATAATTTCCAGTATCCTTCGCCGGAAGCCGCCGCATTTATGTGGCTGCCGAGCATGTCGGACCCGGATCCGTATTACATCCTGCCGGTTCTTTCCGCATTGACGACGTTCCTGCAGCAGAAGCAGACGACGACGGAAATGAATCAGCAGATGAAGATTATGATGATCGGTATGCCGATCTTTATCGGCTGGATCAGCCTGAATTTCCCTTCCGGCCTTGTCCTTTACTGGGTTACGATGAACGTTGTCCAGATCGCCCAGCAGTGGTGGATGTATCGCGAACCGTCGAAGAAGAAGGGGGCTGCCTGATATGGCAGAAGTTGTAGAAACGACGGGAAAAACCGTCGAAGAAGCGATCGAAAAAGCGCTGAAAATGCTCGGGGCAACGGCGGATGAAGTGACGTCCGAAGTTCTCGCGCAGCCGTCAAAAGGGCTGTTCGGCCTTTGGTCAAAGCCCGCATTTGTACGTGTCAGCCGGAAAGTTCCGGTCAAAAAGGAAAAAACGGATCTTGATACTGCGATTGACGCCGCGGTTGATGCTGCTGTTGACGCTGCGTTTGACAAATCGATTGACACTGCGATTGACGCTGCTGTCGATACTGCGGTTGACGCTGCAGTTGACGCCGTTTTTGACGGCGGTGATGCTTCGAAAGCAACGAAAACAGCCGCTGACGTCAGTGAGCCGAAAGAAGCCGAGTCGCCGGAAGCCGCCGCAAAACGCAAAGCCGGCGAGGAAAAAGCCCTGCAGATGGGCGAAACATTCCTACGTGAACTGCTTACGGCGATGAACCTGCCGGTCAAATTGACGCGTCAGCCCGTTGCAGACGGCGTACAGTTCGGACTCGAAGGAGCCGATCTCGGCGTTCTCATCGGGAAACACGGTCAGACACTCGATTCGCTGCAGTATCTCGTCAATCTCGCGGCGAACCGCGACCGCAGTCTGCCGCATGTGCATATCATACTGGACGTCGAGTCTTACCGCAGCCGCCGCGAAGAGACGCTTTCGCGCCTCGCCGGCCATCTTGCGGACAAAGCTTGCCGGATGGGCGAAGATGTTCATCTCGAACCGATGAACCGTCACGAGCGCAAAGTCATTCATAAGGCGCTCCAGTCGGACCGCCGCGTTGCGACGTTCAGTCTCGGCGAGGAGCCGCGTCGTTATGTGGTCATTTCGCCGCAGCAGCGCCGCAGAAAAACGCGCCGCCGCCGTTCGGAAAAACCGGTCGAGAAAGTCAATAAAGAATAATCCGTTTCAGGTAGCTGTGAAAGGGCTGTCTCGTCTTGAGGCCGCCCTTTTTTTGCGATAAGCCGTAAAAAGCGGCAGGAAGGAGAAACAGTGCAGCAGGGAGATACGATCAGCGCGATTGCGACCGCGCCCGGCGCAGGAGGAATCGGTGTTATCCGGCTCAGCGGCGAACACGCCGTTGCCGTCGCGGATCGGGTTTTTACGTCAAAAAGCGGACGAAAACTCGCAGAACTTGACACATACCGCGCCGCTTACGGGCGTATCGTTGACGAACAGGGGCATACCGTTGACGAATGCGTTGCCCTCGTTATGCGTGCGCCTCATTCGTATACGAAAGAAGATATCGTCGAGCTTCAGTGTCACGGCAGTTCGCAGGCGCTCAAAACGACACTTTCGCTTACGTGGCGCTGCGGGGCGCGTCCTGCCGAACGCGGTGAATTTACGAAACGCGCTTTTTTAAACGGGCGGCTTGACCTGACGCAGGCCCAGGCCGTTATGGAGATCATCGAAGCGCGCACAGACCGCTCCCTCGAGATGGCGGCGGGGCATTTGACCGGACGTTTTTCGGAAAAAATTCACGCCATGCGTCAAAGTCTTTTGGCGATGATCGCCCATATCGAGGCGACGATTGACTTCCCCGAGGACGGCGTCGATGAAGTGGTCGCGGAAAGCATCCGTCAGGAAGTGACGCAGCTTCGCGAAGATATTGAAAAGCTCCTGCGTACGGCACATACGGGGCGCATTTTGCGCGACGGACTGCTCACGGCCATTGTCGGCAAGCCGAATGTCGGTAAATCGAGTCTGTTAAATGCACTGCTGCGCGAGGACCGCGCGATCGTCACGGACATCCCGGGAACGACGCGTGACGCGATCGAAGAATACGCGAACGTCGGCGGTGTACCGCTCCGCATCATTGACACGGCCGGAATCCGTGCGACGGATGACGCCGTCGAGCAGATCGGCGTTGAAAAAGCGCGCGGTTACGTCGAAAAGGCGTCACTCGTACTCGCACTCTTTGACGGTTCGGCGCCTCTCTCGTCAGAAGACCGCGAAATCGCCGCACTTGTTGACGGCAAGGAAACGATCGCACTCATCAACAAGGCGGATCTGCCGCAGACGGTGACGCCGGAGGAACTTCGCGGCATTCTGCCGGAAAATACGCCGGTTCTCGCCGTTTCGACGAAGACGAATGCGGGATTCTCCGAACTCGAGCAGCTTGTCGTCAGCCGCGTTTACGGACGCGAAGAGGCGGGCGACGAAGGTACGTTCATCGACGACGGACGTCAGGCGGACATTCTTCGCCGCGTTGACGGTCATTTGGGCGAAGCGCTGATGACGATCAGCCGGGATCTCGGACTTGACTTCATTTCGATCGATCTGCGTTCGGCATGGGAAAAACTCGGCGAGCTCACGGGAGAAACGGTCGGCGAGGATATCATTGACGAGATTTTTTCGCGGTTCTGTATCGGTAAGTAAGAAAGGGCGACAGGATATGTTTACTGCAGGAGAATATGACGTCATCGTCATCGGAGCCGGGCACGCGGGCGTTGAAGCGGGACTTGCGGCCGCTCGTATCGGCTGCCGTACCTTATTGGCCACGCTTTCGATGGATAATATTGCACTGATGCCGTGCAATCCGTCTGTCGGCGGCCCGGCCAAAGGTCATCTCGTCCGCGAACTTGACGCACTCGGCGGCGAAATGGGCGTCAACGCGGACAAAACGTGCATCCAGTTCCGTATGCTCAATACGGGAAAAGGACCGGCTGTACACGCGCTGCGTGCGCAGGCGGACAAAAAACTCTATCAGTTCACGATGAAGGAGACGTGCGAGAATACGCCGAATCTTGACGTCAAACAGATCCTCATCGACGATATCCTCATCGAGGACGGTGCGGTGAAGGGCGTTGTCGTCGAAACGGGGGAAACGTATCTCGCTCCCGCCGTCATTCTCGCGACGGGCACGTATCTGCGCGGCCGTATCATCATCGGCGAGCATACCTATACGGGCGGCCCGAACGGCCAGCGCGCCGCGATGAAACTCACGGATTCACTCAAAAAAGCGGGTGTCCGCCTCATGCGCTTTAAAACCGGTACACCGGCCCGCGTTGACGCGCGCACGCTGGACTATGACAAAATGCAGATCCAGCCGGGCGACGACGAAGCGCGCAATTTTTCGTTTATGAGTGACGTCACGACGCGCGAGCAGATCCCGTGCTGGCTGACGTATACGAACGAAAAAACGCATGACATTATCCGACGCAACATGAGCCGTGCGCCGATGGCAAACGGCATCATCGAAGGGATCGGCCCGCGTTACTGCCCGTCGATCGAGACGAAGATCCTGCGTTTCCCGGATAAAGAGCGTCATCAGCTTTTTTTGGAGCCGGAGGGGATCCATACGAACGAAGTCTATGTGCAGGGCATGTCGACGAGTATGCCGATGGACGTTCAGTTCGAGTTCCTCCATACGATTCCGGGACTGGAACACTGCCATATCATGCGCGCGGGCTACGCGATCGAATACGACTGCATTGACCCGCTGCAGTTAAAGCCGACGCTCGAATTCAAGGACATTTCGGGATTCTTCTCGGCGGGACAGTCAAACGGTACGTCCGGGTATGAAGAAGCGGCCGCGCAGGGCATTATTGCGGGCATCAATGCCGCGATGTTCATTAAAGGCGAAGAACCGCTCATTCTGAAACGTTCGGATGCCTACATCGGCGTCCTCATCGATGACCTTGTCACGAAGGGAACGAGCGAACCGTACCGCATCATGACGAGCCGTGCCGAATACCGCCTGCTTTTGCGTCAGGATAATGCCGATCAACGGCTTACGCCGCTCGGACGACGTGTCGGACTCGTCAGCGATGCGCGCTGGGTGCGTTTTGAGGAAAAACAGAGTCAGATCGAGGAAGTCGAACAGCAGCTGCAGAGTACGGTCATTCATCCGAATCAGGAAACGCAGCAGCGGCTCGAAAGTGCGGGCATCGATCCGATCCGCACGTCAACGACGCTTTATGACCTCCTGCGCCGTCCCGGTGTTACGTACGAAACGTTAAAGCGCGGCTTTGATCTGCCGGATATTTCCACTGAGGTACGTCAGCAGATCGAAATCGCGATCACGTACGAAGGCTATATCCGCAAGCAGAAAGAGCAGGTTGCCCATATGGAAAAACTCGAGTCCAAGCTTCTGCCGGAGGATATTGACTATCAGGAAGTGCCGAGCCTGCGTGAGGAAGCGCGCGAAAAACTCGCGCTCATTCGTCCGCGTTCCGTCGGTCAGGCATCGCGCATCAGCGGCGTTTCGCCGGCTGACATTTCCGTCCTGCTCGTCTGGCTCGAACAGCAGCGCCGTCTGCAGCAGGCGCGTCAGAAAGGGGAGGAATGACATGACCTTTTCCGAAGCTATGACGCGTGCGGCAGGGGACTTTGGTCTCAGTCTGACGTCAGGTCAGATCGATCAGTTCACCCGCTACTATGAACTTCTCGTCAGCTGGAACGAAAAAATGAACCTCACGGCGATCACGGAACCGGAAGATGTCGCCGTAAAACATATGATCGATTCGCTTTCCGCCTATGACGAACGTCTCTTTACGCAGGGGGCGTCAATTATTGACGTCGGCACGGGGGCGGGATTTCCGGGGATTCCGCTGAAAATCCTGAGTCCGGATCTCAAACTTACCCTCATGGACTCGCTCGGCAAGCGCGTCAAATTTCTCGAAACCGTCGTGACGGAACTCGGACTCGAGGGCGTCGACTGCGTTCACAGCCGCGCGGAGGACGGCGCGAGAAATCCCGCGTACCGCGGTAAATTCGACCTTGCCGTTTCCCGCGCCGTTGCACGGCTTTCCGTACTCGCCGAATACTGCCTGCCGTTCGTGAGGACAGGCGGGCATTTCCTCGCGCTCAAAGGCATGAAGTACGAGGAAGAGTCGGAAGACGCCGCACGCGCCCTCAAACTCCTCGGCGGGCGGCTCATCGAAACCCGCGCCGTCCATCTGCCGGGACTTGACGATAAACGCGCGATCCTCGTCATCCGCAAAGTCCGCGAAACGCCGAAAGCCTATCCGCGCAAGGCGGGAACGCCCGTGAAAAAGCCGCTTTGACTGTCATGGAGGGACCCCCGATGAAGCGTATCTTATTTGTTTGCCACGGCAGGAGTCCCCTGCTCTCGGCAGATTGAAATAGAGTGCGGCAAGTCGCGGCAGACTGCGGCAACGGCGGGTATCGACT